>JBIKRJ010000130.1:0-6767 GCA_044349205.1 Cytophagales bacterium
ATTCTGAAAAGATGTAAAAAGGTTGTATCGAAGCTGAAGCCCTAGCAGCAAACAAAACAACAATATGGCAATGACGATGAGCATCTATTTTTCCATATAATCCAAATCTTTTCCAAATGTTTCGGGTAAAGCATTGAGGCTGAAAAATGAAATTGCCAAAATAATTACCGCTACCAAAGCGGTTCCTCCTATGATCCCAAGTGAGTTGTTTGCCATATGCGAAAAATAGGTCACAATAATCAAAGAGCCACGCACAAAATTGGGGACTGTAGTGGAAACCGTCGCCCGCAAGTTGGTGCCAAATTGCTCGGCTGCAATGGTTGCAAATACTGCCCAAAAACCAACAGACAAGCCAAGAAAGAAAATAAGGGTATAAAAAACGGTGATATCCAAGCCTCGCAAAAACAAATAGGCGGAGATGAAAATAGCATTCAAGCCATAGAAAAGGAACACGGCACGTTTTCTACTTTTCAAATATTGACTGAGAGCGCCACTGGAAAAATCGCCAATTAAAAGTCCCAAATAACATACAATTACACAGTTGGCTTTAGTTACCGTACCTTTCACATCAAGGGCTTCGGCATACACATCGGCCAAGCCCACGAGCCTACCAATGACAAACCAAACTGGCAACCCTATCAGAATACAATTCAAGTATTTTAGTGCACGTTCTTTGTTTTGAAAAACCGCAAAAAAATTGCCTCTTTGGACAGAACTCGATTCCAATTTGGCAAACATACCCGATTCGATTACACTTATTCTAAGCAGCAACAAAGACAAGCCCAAACCACCGCCAATCCAATACGCCAACTGCCAATCTATTTGCCCTACAAAACCTGCGACAATGGCGCCCATCACCCCTATGGTTGCTACTATCATGGTACCGTATCCGCGGGTTTCCTTGCTCATAATTTCTGAAACAAGCGTGATACCTGCGCCTAGTTCACCTGCCAAACCTACGCCCGCCACAAAACGCAACACCATATATGTCTCTAAATTGGTTACAAATCCGTTGGCGATATTGGCCAAAGAATACGTAAGAATAGAGCCAAACAAGACCGAAAGTCGCCCTTTCTTGTCGCCCAAAACACCCCAAAATAGCCCACCAAGCAGCATACCTGCCATTTGCACATTCAATAGTACTTCGAAATTGCCCACCACCTCTTCCTTTGGGACACCAATGGCAAGCAAACTTTTCTGGCCTATGACAAGAAAAAGTATCAAATCGTACACATCGACAAAATAGCCGAGAGCTGCCACAATGACGGCTGCTTTAAAAATTTCGGATAGCTTAAAAGTAGATTTGTTCATGACGAAGTTTTAAAATCATAAATATTAACAATACTATCACAAATTTTATATTCTTCCTCTATGTTGGAGCTCACTAACAACAATTTATCTTCAAGTTGCTCTTTCAATAGCCTTTGATACCATTCGATGCCTTTCTTGTCTAGGTTGGTGGTGGGCTCGTCTAAAAAATAGGCTTTGGCTTGTGTAAAGACACAAAGACCTAGTTTAAGCCGCTGACGCATTCCAGATGAATAGTATTTTATATGTTTGTCACCCTCGTTTACTAGCTGTATTAGCTCAAAGAATTTTTTTGCAGCAAATGGTGCTGTTTTTTCCCTGAATTTGAAATGAAAATCGAACAACTCGTTTCCTGTGAATTCCTCGGGTAGTTCTTGGTAAGGCGCTGAAAATGAGAATTGGGTGGCCATTTCTTCGGCCGTTTTTATCTCGGATTCAAATTCGTAATAAACGGTTCCTTCGGTGGCCATGCCTATACCCGCAATAAGCTGCAAAAGCGTCGATTTGCCCGAGCCGTTGGCGCCTACTATCGCATATTTGTGTGGAGCCTGAAACGAAAGGTTGACGTTTCTGAAAATCCATTCTTTTCTGAAACGCTTTGCTATACCTTCCAGTCGAATGTGCATCTTAGTCTTCGGCTTTTGTGTCCGATTTTTCAGGCCCTTTGATAATGCCTTTCGGAGCATTTTTGATAAAGTCCAAAATAGCTCTCCTTTCGTTTGAGATGTTTCCTTTTGCTTCCATTTCGCGCACAGCATCCGACACGTTGAAACCCCTCAGGTATAGTTGGCGATAGGTATCTTGAATATCGCCAATTTGGTCGTGCGAAAAACCTCTACGGCGCAAGCCTACCAAATTAATACCCATATAGCAAAGAGGATATTGGCCAGCCAAAGCATAAGGCGGAATGTCTTTTCTTACCTGCGAACCACCGGCTACCATCACGTGAGCGCCTATTTTTACAAATTGAAGCACCGCACTAGTGCCACCTACAATAGCATGGTAACCTACTTCGACATGACCAGCCAATTGCACATTATTAACCAATATGACATTGTCGGCAATGGTACAATCGTGGGCTATGTGCACATAGGCCATCACTAAACAATTCCTGCCAATTGAAGTCGTAAACTTGTCTTTCGTACCACGGCTAATAGTGGCATATTCCCTGATAGTGGTATTGTCGCCTATTTCTACCGTGGTAATCTCCCCTTCAAATTTCAAGTCTTGAGGAACCGCTGAGATAGAAGCGCCTGGAAAAACTTTCACATTATTTCCAAGACGAGCACCGTCGAAAAGCACCACATTTGGCCCAATCCAACAATTATCGCCTATGACTACATCTTTGTGTATGGTGGCAAAAGGTTCGATGACAGCACCTTTTCCTATTTTAGCTTCGGGGTGTACGTTAGTTAACGGATGATACTGCATGAGGGCTTGGGGCATTTGCTTTTCTGACAATACTGGCGGTCATTTGTGCATCACACACCACCTGACCGGCTACATAGGCAGCTCCCTGCATCTTCACGATTCCGCGTTTGATAGGAGCCAAAAGTTCACATTTGTAAATGATGGTATCGCCAGGAACCACCATTTTGCGGAATCGGCAATTTTCTACACCCAAGAAATAAGTCCAGTAATTTTCTGGGTCGTTTACCGAATTCAAAGCTAAAATTCCGCCCGTTTGTGCCAAACCTTCAATTTGAAAAACTCCTGGAAAAACGGGGTTGCCTGGGAAATGGCCTTTGAAAAAGGGTTCGTTTATACTTACATTTTTTACGCCTATTACCGTGGTTTCGTCCAAATGGATGATTTTATCAATCATTTTGAAAGGTGCATCGTGCGGCAGCATGCTGTATATCTGCTCGGCAGTGTACACGGGTGGCTTGGATGGGTTGTAAACAGGAGCCGCATTTTTCTGCGACTCAATCATTTTTTGCTTTATCAATTTAGCAAACGCAATGTTGGCGGCATGACCAGGGCGCGCTGCCAAAATGTGCGCTTTGATGGGTTTGCCAATCAAAGCCAAATCACCTACCACATCGAGCAATTTATGCCTTGCAGGTTCGTTTTTGTACCTAAGCTGCACATTGTTCAAAATGCCTTCCGACTTTACCTCGACTTTTTCCATATTGAACAAATCGGCTAAGTATTGAATTTCCTCATCCTTGACTAGCCTATCGACTACTACTATGGCGTTGTTCAAATCGCCTCCTTGAATTAGATTGGCTTTGAAAAGAGCTTCCAATTCGTGTAAGAAACAGAAAGTACGGCAATTGGCGATTTCATCCGCAAACTTGGCAATGTCGAACAAGCCAGCATGCTGACTTCCCAACACTGGCGAATTGTAGTCGACCATGACGGTAAGACGATAATCGTCGAGTGGCAAAGCGGCCAATTCCACATTTCGTTCATTGTCTCGGTAATGAATGCCTTCACGTATCTCGTAAAAATCGCGTAGTGCATTTTGTTCACATACACCCACTGCTTGTAGTGCATTGATAAATTCGATAGAACTGCCATCCATAATTGGGATTTCAGGGCCATCTAATTGTATAAGGATATTGTCTATTTGCAAACCGACCAAGGCAGCCAAGGCATGTTCAACTGTATTGACACGAGCCCCATTTTCTTCGATGGAAGTTCCCCTCGACAAATCAACTACATTGTCCACATCGGCGTGCACAATTGGTTTGCCAGGCAGGTCTATACGCTGAAATTTAATGCCATGGTTTATTTCGGCAGGTACAAACGTCATGTTCACATTAACGCCCGTGTGTAAACCCACTCCTGAAACGGTAACGGGCTCGTTAATGGTGTGTTGTTTTGTATTCATCTAGTTTATTCGATGTGTTCAAAGTTATGATTTTTTCCTCTAGTTCTTCTATGCTTTTCATGAGCTGAGGCAGCTTCTTGTAAACGGCAAACGATTTGAGATTCAATTTGTAATCGAAAGCAGGCGAGCCGCTCAAGGCTTTGCCAGGTGTTTTCACACTACCTGCCACTCCCGATTGTGCGCCTATGCTGGTACGGTCGGCTAAGGTGATATGCCCCACAATGCCTACTTGCCCTCCTATCATACAATTTTCGCCTACTTTGGTAGAACCTGAAATGCCCGTTTGCGCGGCCACTACGGTATTTTTCCCTATTTCCACGTTGTGGCCTATTTGGATAAGATTGTCCAATTTCACCCCCGAATGAATGACTGTGCTGCCCATGGTGGCACAATCTATAGTGGTATTGGCTCCAATGCTCACATGGTCTTCAATAATTACATTTCCTATCTGAGGTATTGTTTTGTAAGTGCCGTCGGGAAGCGGGGCAAAACCAAAACCGTCGCTACCAATGATGGCCCCAGCATGCAGCGTACAAAAAGAACCAATATGGCAATCGGAATACACTTTTACCCCTGAATGTAGAATGGTATTATGGCCAATGACCACATTGTCGCCAATATACACATGAGGATATATTTTTACGTTATTGCCAATTTTGCAATTATTTCCTATGTAGGCAAAAGCACCTAGGTAACAGTTTTCGCCCAAAACCGCACCTTCAGAGAGGAAGTGGGGCGACTCTTTGCCCACTTTCGCAAAAGTTTTCATTCTGTTGTACTCGTCCAACAAGAAGGAAAGACTTGCGTAGGCATCAGCCACATAGATAAGGGTGGTAGATACGGGTTCTTTTGGAGTAAAAGAATTGTTGACCAAAACAGCACTTGCTCCCGTAGTGTACAAATATTGCTCGTATTTGGGGTTCGAAAGGAAAGAAATCGCACCTTCTGTGGCTTCTTCTATTTTAGCAAGACGGTTTATTTTTTTCTGCTCGTCTCCTGCTATGCGACCACCAAGTAAATCAGCAATTTGACGAGAGGTAAATTCCATTAAAAATCACTTTTACCGAATTGTTAATTTACAAAGATAGGGTTTTCGGGTAGCATAAGTAAAACTTTTTGACAATTTTACTGATGGCTTTGATGTTGGGAAGTTCGGAAGCCTCGGCAATATCCAGCACGGTGCCGTCTTTTTTCAAAATGTTAATATTCTCTTTGTTTGCAAGATAAGCCGCATTGCTTGCCTCTCCCTGCACCAAAAAATAGGGCAAAATATCTTTGCCAATCTTCCATTGTTCTTTTATTTTTTTTGCCAAATGAACCACATTTTCAGCAGGAAATGGCTTGTTCGATATTTCTATTTTGTACAAATGGCGATTTAAAAGATTTTGACTCAGTTGGCGCAAAGCCCAGTCTTCCGATTCGGCCCACAGTTTTACCGAAGTCCAAATATCGTAATCGTCCAATTGGGCAAAATGGCGCAGGGCTTCCGAATCTTCTACCAATTGGGTTTGTGTGGGTTTGTGCTTCAAAAAATAGGCAAGCGACTGGCTTGCCGGTACATACGCGCCGGCCATAGCCAAGTGACCCGCTCTTTTTACCAATTGCATAAGCAACACTTCGGCGCTGATAGTGCTTTTGTGAAAATACACTTGCCAATACATTAGTCGGCGGGTATTCAAAAAATTTTCAACGCTGTAGATGCCTTTTTCTTCGACCACTATTTGGTCATTTGCCACATCCAACATTTTAATGATGCGCTCGGCGCCTACCGTGCCTTCTTTTACTCCTGTAAAATAGGCATCGCGGTTTAGGTAATCTAGCCTGTCGATGTCTAACTGACTTGAGACCAGTTGATGTAAAAACTTTTTTGCATAAGTACCTTCGAAAATCGAAAGTGCTAAACCAAGTTTGCCACCCAATTCGCGGTTCATTTGGCGCATGAGCAACAAGGAAATGCTTTCGTGGGGGGTGTCTTGCAGCAAAGTATGTTCAAGTAAATGCGAAAAAGGACCATGGCCTAAATCGTGAAGCAAAATAGCAATGAGGGCGGCTTCGTACTCTTCATCGGTAATTTCGTGCCCTTTCAAACGAAGAGTTTCAATTGCCAATGACATAAGGTGCATAGCGCCCAAAGCATGATGAAAACGGGTATGCACCGCTCCAGGATACACAAAACTGGTTAGTCCGAGCTGATTTATGCGCCGCAAGCGTTGAAAAAAGGGATGCTGAACTACCTCGAAAATGAGCTGCGTAGGCAATGTGATGAAGCCGTAAACAGGGTCGTTGATGACTTTCTTATTGGAGGGCATTGTATGACAAAAGGCTGTTCGCCAAAATTAGATTTTTATTGTCCAAAGTTCATGCATTTGTGGCATGTTTTCAGTTGTCGCAGGAAGGATATAAATTCGGCTTTGTTTTGACCTCTACAATTGAACACCCTAAAACGCGCTACCATTTCCGAACGCCAATATGTTTTGCTACTGGGTGGCATTTTGTTGGCTACTTTTTTGATATATCTTCCTTCTTTGCACAATGCTTTCACCAATTGGGACGACGACAAATATGTTCTTGAATCGGAGTTGATACGACAATTTTCTTTCAAAACACTGTTTCAATCTTTTTC
>JBIKRJ010000131.1:0-6766 GCA_044349205.1 Cytophagales bacterium
CACTTGCCCACCTTCGGGTTCTTCAAGTCCCCATTTGGTTATTTTAATGGAGAGATTCTGCTCCAAAAGCACACTTTCCATTTTCCCTTCTACCATACTTGTTATGCGGGGCAAACATACTTGCGTAGGTGCATTTTTTTTCCAAATGGTGCTAATGAGATTCCAGGTACGCACCTCGCAGCGCTCGTGTATCGACAAAAACACGTGCACATACTTCACATCGGCCAAAGGAAAATTGTTGAAAAAAAGTTGTTGTATTTCATGACTATTTTCCAACTTTTGAAGCTCGCCAAGTGTAAGTCTGTGTTCGAGCCAGTAGGTGCGCAATTCAGCCTTGGTGTTCATGCATTTTCAGGTTTGGCTTCTTTCAAAAGTTTTGTCGGTGCATCCTTGCTGGTAGCCAAATGGTGTTTCAACGAATCGCCCACATACTCGTAAGAAAACTGAAATCCAATCGCTTTTATTTTGGCGTTTGAAATGTTGTTTCCGCCTACCAATGCATTGGCAAATTCGCCCAACAATCCTCTAAGTACAATTTTAGGAATGGCGGGCAGCAGAATTTTTTTTTCCAGCACTTGTGCAATAGCCTGATTGAAAGCCTCTTGTCTTATTGGGTGTGAAGCCACCGCATTGTAAGGCCCTTCCGCTTTGGCATCGTTCATACAAAAAACAAACATCGAAACTAGGTCGTCGATGTCAATCCAAGACACATATTGTTTGCCCGAACCCAAATTGGCACCCAAATTCAATTTTATTGGTTTGGCAAGTTTGGGCAAGGCACCCCCATTGGCCGAAAGAACAATGCCTGTGCGAATGGTCACCGTGCGCACCCCTATACGAGTGGCACGGTAGGCTTCGTCTTCCCACTGTTTAACCACATCGGCCAAGAAATCGGTGCCTAATGGCGAATTTTCATCTACCACTGTATCGCCGGTATTATAGCCATAATAGCCACTTGCAGAAGCGTTTACAAAAACTTTTACCTGATGGTGGAGAAGAAACATTTTATCGACCAAAATACGGGTAGAACGTACCCTGCTATCCAATATTTCTTTCTTGTACGTTTTGTTCCATCGCTTATCGGCCACGCCTGCACCTGCCAGATTAACGATGGCTTCTACACCTTCTAAGGCTTTGTCGTCCAATTCGTTTTTAGAAGGACCCCATTTAAAATAGGTAATGTCTGGCGTATTGGTTTTGGCTGTTCTAGAAAGCATGACAAGCTTATGGCCCTCCTCCAACAATCGTTTTGTCAATGCTTGTCCTATCAATCCGGTAGCGCCTGCAAGAAGTATCTTCATTTGTTCGAGTTGGTTTTACTCTTCTATAATACGATTTTTATGAAACAGGAGCTCAAAAATCTTGGTAAAATATTTCAAGTATATAAATATTATGTTGGAAGAAATGCCGTTTTCCAAACAACCGCGTAAAATTTCGCGGTTCAGCAAAAGTACATTTTTTAAGCTTTGATTGCTTTTGCCACCCATCCTCATTTTTACGACCATTTTGGGCAAATAAGTATGGGATATTTGGTGTGTATGGTACAATCGTATCAGCAAATCAAAATCGGCGCAAAGTTTATAATCGGTTTTGAAATAACCATAGCGCTTGTACATTTCATTTTTCAAAAAGAAAGAGGGGTGGGCAGGCATATAGCCAAATCGGAATTTCCAAGGTTTGAAGGTGGCCGATGAATAGTACCTTAATATTTTGTTCAAATTGTCTTTCGACACAAATGCGATGTCGGCATACAAGCTATCGGCACCAGAAGACTGAAATGCGGCCACCACTTGTGAAATAATGTGGTGGTTGGCATAAAAATCGTCGGCGTTCAAAATGCCTACTATGTCGCCTGTGGCCAATTTCAAACCCTTGTTCATGGCATCGTACATGCCCTTGTCGGGTTCCGAAATCACATGTGCTATCTTTTGGCCAAAAGACTGCACAATATCAAGGGTATTGTCTTTCGAAGCCCCATCTACCACAATGTATTCGAGGTGGGCATAGTCTTGGCCCAAAACCGATTCAATGCAAGACTGAATATGTTCTGCCCCGTTGTACACCGCCGTGATGATGCTTACTTTCATCATTTCAATCTGCTAATTTGATGAAAATCAATCATCTGTTGGCTTGTCTGCCATTTCCAAAAAACCTTGATCAGTAAACGTATAAATCCCAAAAGAGCGGTTGTCTTTGCCCTTGCTGAAATCATACCCTTTGTTCAGCAAACCACCAGAAAGCACTCTGCCTTTCAAATTGGGTTGTGCCGCAAAAGCAGCGTCTTGGCTTGAAAGGCGAACCAACTGGCCTACCAAATCGAATCCACAAAAAGTGTAATAGGAGGGCAGTGAATGGGTGCGTTCCTGTAAGTAATTGGAAACCGCTGCAATGGTATCGTTCAAATGGTTCACATAATCGGGTGCAATGAAATACAGGTTTTGTTTTTGCATTTGCTGAAACGAGACCGACTGAAAATCCAACCATTCGGGTGAAACCAAAAGCGGCGTGTTTCGGTTTAGCTCCGCAAGCTTTTTCATTATGTTCACCCCCACATTTTGGTCTTTACTGCTAACGTATATAAAGCCCGTGCTGTCGAGTGTTTTTTTGGCAAACAAAGTGCTAAGTTTCGCCAAAGAGGCCACATTCAAACTACTCTTAGCCAACACTTTACCACCGACGCTTTCAAAACTTTTTTGGAACATAAGGGCATTGAGCGAATCTTTGGCGTTTTTGCCCGCTATAATCAAGGCTTTTTTAGGTTTGAAATACTGATAAGCCCTAAAAGCGGCTTCTTTGGTTTGTGTTTCTGTCGAAGTTTTGGTCAAATACACCCAATCCGACTTTTCGGTAAATTTCAAATTGGTTGATAATGGATTGACAACCAATATCTTGTTGGTATTGGCAAATTGTGCCACTTTATTGCTGAATGAGTTATGCAAAGGCCCCACCATCACATTTGCCTCTTTTAAGGCAGGCTGTTCTAAAAGACGATAAAATTGGGTGCTGTCGCCAGCATAATCATAAGCGGTGAGTTTAATTTTTACACCCAAATTTTTCAAAGAATCTATGGCCATTCTGATGCCCGTGTACAAGTCAAACACATACAAATTGTTGGTAATCGTATTTCCTTGCACGTTTTCGTCCAATTCAAAAGGCAAAACCACAGCTATAGATAGGGTGTCGTTCCTTGTCCAAGGTTCATAGGTTTTCTTATCCTCTGTTTCTTCGTATTGGTATTTTTCTGCGGCTTTGTTCTTTTTGGCCACCAACTCGTCTTTCAGCAGTCTGCCTGCAATGGCCGATAGACACGAATCTTTTGGGTATTTCTTCTGAAGAAAAAGTACGGTGTCTTTCAATGTGGAAGAATAAAGATAGTTCCATTTCATGTTTTCGGTATCAGTTTTCATGAACTTGGATTTTACTTTTTGGCTGCTGGCTACTGCATTGGCGTATTCCTTTTTTTCAAAAAAGAGCAGGCTTTGCAGGTAATACACTTCATTTATCTTGTTCCAGTCGGGGTTGCGTTCCAAAATCTTTTTCAAATAATGGTTGGCCGACCAATACTGCTTGGTTTTTATGGCACAATAGGCATAAAAATAGGTGGCATTTAGCCGATTCGGATTGTCGAAATTGTCGGCAGTTTTTTTGAACAATTCCATCGATTTGTCGAAATTTTTGGCTTTCAACTCTTCTTTGGCTTGCTTGTATATTTGCTGGAAATCTGGCTTTTGGGCATAGGCCGCCACAAGACCTAATAGCCAAACAGTACTGCATAAAATGCATTTCAAAGTGCGGCTGCTCATCTTATTTTTTCCTTGTTCATGACAGTAGCTTCGCCTCTCACTACAATTTTCTGCACTTGAGCATCTACGATAGTAGTTTGAATAAGGGCCTTATTCTTGTCTTTTTCTACTTCTTTCACTTCCATTATGGCTTCGTAGCCAGTTTCTACATACATAGGCCTCACAAATTCCATTGTCTGTTTCAAATACACGGTACCTTCGCCCGGAAACAAGGTGCCCAATATTTTAGAAAACACGCTTCCGCCCAAAAATCCGTGCACAATGGGTTTTTTGAATGGGGTAGAGGCGGCAAAGGTCTCGTCGAGGTGCAGCGGATTAAAATCGCCGGTGACTGTGGCAAAATCTTCTACTTGCTTTTGAGTAAGTGTAAAGGGGTGTTTGTAAATTTGGCCCGGTTCTATCATTTTCAAAAAAATTTAGGGCTCAAAAATACATAAAAAACTCTCCAAACCTTATGCTCATTGTAGGCCAGGCAATCTTCACCGACGATATTTTCGAAAAGCATTTTGTGTGCGATTTGTTAAAGTGTAAAGGCGCCTGCTGCGTGGAAGGCGATTTGGGCGCACCACTCGAAGAAAGCGAAATAGGCGAAATAGAAGCCAATCTGGAACAGATACTCCCTTATCTTTCTGCCGAAGGCATTGAGGTCATCGAAAAAGAAGGATTTTATCTGAAAGACTGGGAAGGCGACTTGTCTACCACTACTATCCAAAATCGTGAATGTGCCTTTGCGGTGTACGACGAGCATCGCATTTTGCACTGCGGCATTGAGAAAGCATGGAAAGATGGTAAAAGTAGTTTTCAGAAACCCATTTCCTGCCATTTGTACCCCTTGCGCGTGAGCAAATACGGCGAATACGAAGCCTTCAACTACCATCAGTGGAAGGTTTGTGCTCCTGCCTGCGACAAAGGCGAAACATTACAAATGCCTGTATATCAGTTTTTAAAAAATGCGCTTGTCCGAAAATTTGGCGAGGATTGGTATAGCCAATTGGAAAAGCAGGTGAAGGAAAAGCTGAACTAGAGTTTAAGTGTCCCAAGTTAATAGCCCTCGTTTGTAACGAGGGCTGGCGAGCAATGCGTTTATAACGCCACAATAGTATATTTACATTTTTTCATTGCCATGTCAGGAGACAAGTACTTTATTGGCGACCAAAACGCCACCTATTTTTTAACCTGTACTGTCATCCATTGGATAGATGTCTTTACGAGACTGGAATACAGGAACATAATGGTTGATTCACTAAATTATTGTATCGCACACAAAGGATTGGAGTTAAACGCTTGGGTGGTGATGAGTAATCACATCCATTTGGTGGGCAGAGCAGAGGAAGGTTTTCGGATGTGGGAGATACTTCGCGACTTCAAAAAACACACTTCCAAGAAGATAATGGAGGCAATCCAAGAACTGCCAGAAAGTAGGCGGGAGTGGCTTATGGACAAATTTGCTTTTGAAGCAAGGCGGACAGGAAGAGCCGAGAACTATAAACTATGGCGAGACGACAACCATGCTATTGACCTGACCAATAGACATGCGATGGAAAAGATAGATTATATTCATAATAATCCTGTTAGGGCTGGTTGGGTAGAGTTTCCGTCGCACTATCTTTATAGTAGTGCAAAGGATTATGCTGGGGAAAAAGGGTTGGTGAAGGTGGTGGTTATTTAGTGGCGTTGCAAACGCTGTTCTCGCCTGTCCTCGTTACAAACGAGAACTATTGGGGGCTTCCGCTTGCACTGCTTTCAGAAGGGTCTCTTATGGTTACCTTTTCCAACCTCCACCCACATTACGGCGGCAAAGGCGACCATAAAAGAGCTAAGCAGTTCCATTGGCTTCAATTCGGCAAATAAAAACAAATTTCTAACCACGGGCACATACAAGGCCATGAGCAAAATGCCAAGCGAAACAACCAATATAAGGGGTATCAAAAGGTTTTTGTACCGAATGGTTGTAAGGATGGAATAGGTAAAGGAGCGGTTGGCTAAGGTCAAAAACAAGTTACAAAAAACCAAAGTGCTGAATAGTATCGTCCTCGCTTTTTCGATGCTGCAACCCTGATCCATGTAAAAGTAGCCCACACACAAGCAAAAAACAGAAATAACGGTTCCTTGAATCAAACTTAGCGACAGTTCCCGAAAAGAAAGAAAATTGTCGCCCATGTTGCGTGGAGGTTTCAACATAGAATTGGCCTCTATGGGCTCATTTTCAAAAATAATAGAGCAGGTAGGCCCCATAATCAGTTCCAAAAAGATAACATGCACGGGCGAAAAAAGGTCGGTGTAGTGCCAACCCAGCACCAAGGGCATCATAACCAGCAGCATGATGGGAATGTGAATGGAAATGATATACTGAATCGCTTTCTTCAGGTTTTCGTATATGCGCCTGCCCAGCGCTATGGCTTCGACCATGTGCGAAAGGTCGTCGTCGATAAGTACCAACGAAGCCGTGCTTTTGGCAATTTCGCTTCCCCTGTGGCCCATCGCTATGCCTATGTGAGCGGCTTTTAGTGCAGGCGCATCGTTTACCCCGTCGCCGGTCATGGCCACTACCTCGCCATTGGCTTTCAAGGCTTCAATAATTTTCAGTTTAGCCTCTGGAAACATACGGGCATATATGTGCACATGCTTCACTCTGTCGCGCAGGGTTTCTTTGTCCAACTGCATCACTTCCACACCCGAAAGGTGCTGGTAGTTGTTGCTGTCGAGCTGTATTTGTTTGGCGATGGCCACCGCGGTTTCCACCGCATCGCCGGTTATCATTTTCACTTGTATGCCTGCATGGTAAAAGTGCCGAAGCACAATGGCAATATTCTGTTTGGGTGGGTCGTAAAATGCCACCAAGCCCAAAAAATCGAACTGAAACTCCTCTTGCAGGGCAGGAAGTTTCTCCATTTCGGCATTTGCACGGGCTACCCCCAACACACGGTACCCTTTTTGGGTAAAATCGTGCACTTTATTCAAAA
>JBIKRJ010000132.1:0-6728 GCA_044349205.1 Cytophagales bacterium
CGCAGGGACATAAAATGGCCTATTGGATTTTGAATTTCGGTCAATTTACGACAAAGCCCGATTTGTCAGCATACATTTTGGTCGATTACAAATGAAAGAAGATAGGTTCAAAAAAGGACGGTGGCATTGGCCATCATCCTAAAATCATTTTTCATCGCATTTTCGGGGATTTGTACTAGGTAGGGCTTTTGTACCGTGAGGCCCAAAGCAAGTCGGTTCAGGTACACATCGGAACCAACGCTAATGTAGCCCAAAGAACCTCCCGAATTGTTTACATAATAGCCATTGTCTATGTCGCGCGCGGCTATTTCGTTGTAGGTGCCTATGTTAGGCAAAAAAGATACATTGCCCCATTTCATCCAGTAAAAAATACTGCCTGAAAGCGAAACCAAGTTGCCAAAAGAATAGTCTAATTCGTTTTGGCCATTGTAGTAATAAGTAGCGTTGCTGTTGAACCCTATTTTTCCTTGACGCAGTGTGTATAGTGCGCTGAAGATGCCGCTGTATGCTCCTGTACCAGGCTGAAATGCAAGGGGATACATTTGTTTCGATGCATTTCTTTGTTGGTATTTGCCGGTAGGCAATTTTGCCCCTACGCCCAAAAGCAAGTTATGTTTCCAATAGCACCCTACGCTGTCGCCCGTGTTTAGTAGGGTGTAGTTGAAAGTAAATGAAATGTCCCCCACATTTTGTACTTGATTCACACCTTCGGCTATTTTTTCGCTATTCATTTGAAAGGGCACAAATACAAAGGCTTGAATTCTTTTTGTTGGATAAAAACGCCCCCAAATTTCGGCTGTTTGAAACTGAAAATGAGATGATTGGTTTGCTGAGTTATGGTTGTGTGATTCAAACGACCTTACCCTATAACGCAACCCTACAAAGTTTTTACTGAATTGGGGAACGATACCCAAATAGCCACCACCTGCCGGGCATCCGCCATTACAAGCTAATCCTTTTTGGGCAAAAGTTAGAAACAAGAAAAAAATCAAATACAAATGTTTAGTGAACATAATCGCAATGTTTGGCGGGTTTTGTGGAATAAGGCAAAAAGTCGGTGGCGCGCAATGAAAACAAAGTATCGGTAAGGAGAGTAGGGTCGGTAAGGGTATTGATAAAAGCATTTACTTTCATGCACTCTTCGTCGCTTATGACTATACCTGTGCCCAAGTATTTTTTAAGTTGGGAATCCAAGTTTGGGCTGTCGAATTCGCCGTGGTTTTTGATGCAGGTTTTTAGGTCATTTGTGCGCCCATCGTGCATGTAAGGTTTGGTTACAGCCATGTTTCGTAGGGAAGGTGTTTTGAATTTTCGACGGTCTTGTTTGCGTTTCGTTACCGTTTCGCGTCCTAGGTCAGAAATGTCCAAAATGCTGGAATCAAGGCCAATGTTGTGGTACGCAAAATCGGTAAACAACTCGCCTGCGTGGCAGGAAGCGCATTTTTCTTTGACGATTTTCAATCCCTCCAGTTCGTCGTTTGAAAGTGAGGCTTTACCTTGTAGGTAGTGGTCGTATTTTGAATTGCCCGATACCAGCATGACCATAAACTGCGCCAAGGCTTTTAGTAATTGTTGACCATCTATCGAATCTTTTTGAAATGCTTCTTTGAACCTTGTGCTGTACAGCGGATGGCGGTTTAGTTTTCGCAACACATTGGGTAGTTTGTCGCCCATTTCCACGTGGTTTTCGATAGGGGCCAAGGGTTGTATTTCCAAGTTGGGAATGCCGCCATCCCACATAAATTGGGGCGACCAAGCAAGATTGGCCAAGGTAGGGGAGTTCCTACTGCCTGGCAAGCTGTTTATGCCATGGCTTACGGTGTGGTTTAGGTGCGTAAAAGCGACCGATTGTTGGTGGCAGGTGCCACAACTTATGCAACTATCCAACGACAGAATGGGGTCGTAGAACAACATGCGCCCTAAACGAATTTTTTTTTGGTCGATTGGGTTGCCGCTGAAATCGTAAATGGGTTTTGGAAAATGGGCTGGCGGTGCAAAGCCAGGGATATTTTTATTGGAATTGTCGGACAACACCACGTTTTCATCTTTCATTTTGGAACAAGATAAAAGAAGAAAACTTCCTATCACGATATGTGGCCACAGTCTTGGCATTTCAGTTGTGAATGTGTTCGAAACGGAACATGTCTTTGTAGTTTTCCGAAAGCATTTTGTTGGTCTCATTTGCCTTGGTTACAGTGCTGCTCAAATTGGCAATTGAAATGGTTTTGGGGGTTTGGAAAAATTCCAAAATATCTACTTTGAAATGCACGATTGGTACAGCATTTTGCTTGGCCATGAGCAAGGAAGAGCCAAAATCGCATGAAATAATTTGCGAGGCGTTGTATGGTTCTTTGTATCCAAAAATTTGGTACGAAAAAGACTTGCCGGAACTTTTAGAGGCCGCCGATTTCCCCATAAATTCTAAAGGCGAATATCCTTCCCAAACCCACAGCATACCCAAGTCGGGAGACAAGTCGCCTGTTTGTGCACCCGACTCTGTTTGCACACTATCTACGCCTATCAAAAAAGAAATACCGCTGTAATTTCCCTCGGGCACATTTGGTATAGTAATGATGGGCGAGGCATTCAGATTTACATTATTTCTTACAGCGTTTACCAAATGATACGTTTTGGGGATAACCGTAAAACTGCCATCTGGTTTCTTCAATTTCACGTTGCTTATATAGTATCGCAATGTGCTGACCTGAAAGGTTTCTCCACTCGAATTGAGAAAGTCGGTATTTATTTGAAAAGCGGTATTGCCCACCACATGTTCAAATTCCAATTTTATATTTCCAATTTTTATTTTTTGGCCTGTTTCGGGGTCAATGATTGTATTTGCAGGATTCGGCTCTTCCGCCTTTTTTTTACAAGCTGCTATTGCCAAAAACATCCAAGAGTAAAGAAGAAATTTTTTCATTTTGCTTCGTTTTAAAAAAGGGGCTAGCTTGTAACACTAGCCCCTTGCTATATTTATTCCACAATTAGTTTTTGGATTTGCAGTCCATTTCTGGTGTTGGCTCGTATCAAAAACATCCCTTTTGTGTCCATTTCTACATTTTGTTCGGACAATGAAGGAAGTTCTTTCACTATTTTGCCCATAGCATTTACAATTTCAATTTTCTCTGGCCGACCTTCAATTTTTAGATGAAAATACCCTGTATTGGGGTTTGGACTCATTTTTATTCCATTGGTTATTTTGTTCTCAGAAAAATTGAAAAGTCCGGTAGGCAAGGCGGGCAATTCGCTCAAGGCATTGGAATAAATGCTATTGTTGGGCGTGGTCACAAAAACCCTTCCTGTGGTGTTGGTCGTAAAGGCGATTCGGTATATGTCGGCATAGCTTGGTAGGTTGAATTGGTTTCCGCCTGCAATCCAAGTGTTGCCATTGTCGGAAGAGGCCAAAAGTCCGCCTTTGTGACTAGCAAACACATAACCTCCATTGGTGGCCATAGCTTGTATGTGGCTGCCATTTAAGTCCATCAGGCTGGTATGCGATATCCCCGGGTGCGCAGTAGTCTGCCAGCCATCTTGCGAAACGTTCCAAGCTTTGGCTCTGAATACGCCGTTGCCAGCCGTGCCAGCAAATACAAATGGTCCAAAAGAAGTCAGCGAGGTCACTTCCAAGTTGTCAAGACCTGTATTCGCGGCCGACCAACCAGTCTCCAATCCATTTACATTGACAAAAACACCGGTTCCGAAGGTACCTAGTATAACTGTGTCGTTTACAAAAGTAAGCGCACGGGGTTGCACACCTGCTGGAAGCCCAGAGTTTCTGCTTGCCCAATTGATAGTGGAAGTGCTGGTAGCCAGTACATTGCCCAAATTGTCAAATGCGACTAATTGGTTGTTTGTCCTGAATAATCTTTGGATGTTTTTGTTTGCGATTCCTGAATTGATACTGTTCCAAGTTCTGCCGGTGTCGGCGCTTAAGAAGATGCCCGCATTGGCAGTGCTAGCATACAAGTTGCTCCCCAAAAACAGCAGGTCGGTTACATTCAAGCTGTCTTCTAGGCCGTTGTTTGATTTTACATAGCTCGAAGCCAAATCTTTGCTTATAAACACACCCTTTTCGGTGGCGGCCGCAATTACAAACTGTCCGCTTGTGGCTACTGCATACGCCTTTTGGTTGTTGAAACCTGTGGAAACGATGGTCCAAGTGGTAGTAGGCGATGCCGAAGCCAATGTTGTTTTGTAAATGCCCAAGTCTTTGGTTCCCAACACCAAATTGGCTCTGAAAGGTACAATTGCCGTTAGATTTTCCAAATTTCTAGTTCCAATCGAAACCCAGTTTAGGGCACTAGCAGACGAAGTGAAAAGCCCCATGCTAGTTGCGATGTACCAATTGTCTTGATTGTTGGAGATGGAAATCACTTTATTGCCGTTTGGCAGGCCGTTTTCGGCCAAAGTGTAAACCGCGGTAGAGCCCTGGCTTGCATTGCTTGTAAGGTACATACCCACTTCGTTTGTCACGATAAGTTCATCTGTTTTTTCATTGTACGACAGCAAGGCTACGTTCGAGTTTTGGCTGCCATTGTCATTGAAATTTTTCCAGGTTTTGGCCGTGTCGTCAGACACATAAATGCCGCCTCCCAGTGTACCTACTATAATTCTATTTCTAGCTTTGACCATTGACGAAATATCGAAATTTTCTAAAGTGGGGTTGCTTACCGCTATCCAGCTTTCGCCTTTATTGCTTGTTTTGAAAATAGCGCCACCCTTGGTACTGGCTAGCACTGTATTGGTATCCAATGCCACCAATGCAATGATTTGGGTGCTACCCAAGCCACTGTTTTTCTTTTCCCAATAGCGGTCTACCCCTACAAAGCCAGTAAAACGGAATACGCCACTGTCGGCAGTACCTGCAAAAAGATATTTCCCGCTGCGAACAATCGCGGTAATTTTTCCACTCTTCAACCCAACTGGACGGGCTCTCCATGCCACCAATCTGCTGTTGGTACTTTCATACACACCACCCGAAACGGTGCCTATGTACACGGTCGAATCAAAAACTGTCATACATTTTACCGAACCACCTAAAGGGCCACGCGAGCCGAAATGGGCATAGGATGACACAGTGTATGCAAACAAAAGAAAGAATTTAAACGAGTATTTGATAGTGTTTTTCATTTTAATAATTGAATATAAATTAATGTTTATTTATTTAGGGCACCTTGTGCCATCCATTTTACTATGAGGTCTATTTGTATTTGCTCTAGCTTTTTGTTAGGCGGCATCCTTTTACTACCGTTGGTAGTGAGCAAATTGTACAAAAGACTATTGGTGGGTTGAGTTGTATTGAGGTACCCTCTATACGAGTTGCTTATTTGAGCATGGGCTTTGTCATTTTCAAGGTTCAAATTGCTGGCAGGAGCATTTCCGCTGTGACAATTTGATGTAGCACATTCGGTTCTTAGTATGGGTAAAACATGTAGTGCAAAAGAAACCGTGTCGGGAAGGGAATTTCCGTTGGTCAATCCGTTGTTTTGTATTGGACTAACAGGAAATTCTTTTTTCCTATATGTGCAGGAATATGTACTCATACAAAACGTTGCCAAGGCAACAAGAAATCCTGTCTTATTCATATTCGTAGGCAAACATGTGTCCAATATTGTCGGCAATTTTTTGGGCAATGGCTTTGGTGTTGTCTTCCTTTGTAGCCACCCTCAAATTGCTTTCGTCGTGAAGTGCAATGCCTGCAAACACCTTGCTTGGATCGAATACCAAGTGCACATACTCCATTCCAGTTTGCTTTACCTCGTAAGTGGTATTGCCCATCTTTACTTCCCTCAACGAGATGGAAGTTCCAATTTTGTATTCAAAAGGAATGTTGGCCGAACCCGAAAGGTCGCTAGTGGTGTCTATTTTACCTTTTATGAAAGCCAAAATATGGCCATCGGTTTTGGCATCATTCCTAAAAAACATTTCGGGTTTGTTTAAAATGGAGGTTGAAACCGAAGTGTCCAATTGCGAGGGCAATCCTACTTTGAAACGAATAGATTTGTATTTGCCCAAAGGAACTCTTCCCAAATAGTAAGAGGCGCTGTCCATCGTTCTCAAAAGCACTTTGTTTGGAATACGGTAAAGGGCATAGTTTTCTTTGACCAATTCAATATCGAACAGGTAAAATTGCGCCATGCTGAAAGAAACTTCCCTACCATCTTCCAAGGTATGTACACCCTCGTAGCTGTATGCTTCGTTTCCATTCACTTCCATGTGCATGTGCATCGACAGTAAACCGTATTTGGTGCTGTCCACGGGAGGAGTTTTCTCGCTTGGCTGTGGGTTTTCCTCTTTTTTAGAACATGCACTGAAAACGACACATGCCAAAAGCAAATAAGCTAAATGCTTTAAATTCATGAATTAACCTTTAGTTTTGAATTGGTTGAATGCCTGAAAAGACACGATGGCCTACACCACTGCTTGTGTGTGGGCAAAAACTAAACGCTAGGTGGGTGTGGGCGTGAAAAAGTAGGTTGTTCGGGAATAAAAAATGAATAAAAGCTGTTGTATTTTTCGGTAATTTTTATTTTGTAAAAGCTAAAATGCAGGGGTTCCTGCAAAGTGTAAGCGATTTCCAATTTTTCCTTGATAATTCCGGGAAGCGTGTTTTCGGCTTCCTCCGCTTTTTTCAGTTGCTTTTTTAGGTAGCATTTCCCCTCACACCCTTTCGAAGGAAGGTTTTTGTTTACACACAAGGTCGCAGCAATCTCTTTCTTTTGCCATTG
>JBIKRJ010000133.1:0-6727 GCA_044349205.1 Cytophagales bacterium
AAGCCTTTTTATTGCACTTACTCCCGAAAGCGACGAATTCAAAGAAATTAGCAAAAACGAATACAAATACTCACTCATTATTGCCTCTATTCTAATTGTCATGGCACTTTTCGCCCGAGAAGCCTATATTTCACTGCTCGATTCCTTGGTTCCCCTACCCGCTTTACCCAGAATATTTTAACGACCCATCACAAGCCCTTTATTTCGATATTTTTTCACTTCATATGGGGTTTTGGGACTATGAGATGGCTCGCAGCATGTTGTTTTTCCCTTTTCTAAAACTTTAGTGCTGTATTTGTGGTTGTAATGTTAGGCTTAAGCAAAAAAAGCTTCAATATCCATCGATACTAAACTGCTGAAAGAACTCATTATACTAGTAAAATTGAAAAAATAATACAAATTTGCAGACTAAGAATTTAGTATTTGCAATTCAGTAAAAGCAAAAAATTTAAATCAATTTTTTGACACACATTAATAAGGCCTAGGACTTACTTTTAATTAACTAACACTTATGTACGGACTCGTCAATCAGGCTATCAAAGGACTTGTTGTAGACAACTACGGAGAAGGCACGTGGGATACTATTAGACTAAAAGCTGGCGTGACAGATGAAACGTTTGTGGGTAGTAAGTTGTACGATGACAATGTAACCTATTCATTGGCTTCTGCAGCGTCGGAAGTATTGCAAGTAAGTGTCAACGATGTTTTAGCTGCCTTTGGCAAATATTGGGTACTTCATGTTGGAAAAGAAAAATACGGTTCTTTGATGAGTTCAGGCGGAAAAAATTTGGCCGAGTTCCTTACCAATCTTCCCAATTTTCATAGCCGAGTTATGCTAATCTATCCCGAAATAAAACCACCCGAATTTAAAGTGGAAAAAATCTCAGAAAATGTACTTCACCTCCACTATTTTTCTGTACGCATGGGGCTCACTTCTTTCATGCATGGACTTATAGATGGCTTGTCTGAATTTTTTTCGACGCCTTGCACAATTCAACACATCAAATCAGAGGTAACGGAAATTAACCATGATGTTTTCGAGGTCACCATCGGATGAATGAAATACAATTTATAAATCATGATTTATTCGAGGAATTGTTTCCCTTCTACTTTTGTGTCGACCGGCAACTTTCGATTTCAGACACGGGGAAAAGTCTCAAAAAAATAATCCCTTATTGCAACAACTTCAAAGAAACTTTCAAATTCATACGCCCAGGACTGGGCATTAAATACGAATTCGATTCGATATTTGAATTCAAAAACCAGGTATTTATTCTTCAAATAAAAGAGCACCCCGATTCGCTTCGTTTGAAAGGACAGTTTATTTATGCCCAACATTTAGACAGACTTATTTTTTGTGGTTCGCCGTGGATTACGAAAGAGGAAGTTTTGAGGAAATCCAATATTCTAGTCACCGATTTTGCCCTTCATGATACCCTGGTAGACATGATTCATGTGAACAAGGCACTTGAATTAGAAAATCGAGACAAAGAAACACTGAATGAAGAAATTGAAAACCAAAAACAGTTTCTCGATATTCTAATGAACACTATGCCAGTAGACATAGCCGTATTTGACGAGGATATGCGCTATACTTACTTGAATAAAAGTGCTATAAAAAACGATGAACTGCGGCAATGGATGATTGGAAAACGATTTATCGAGTATTATGAGCACCGCAAGCATGATCTTGAAGTTGCAAGAGAGCGTGAAAATTTGCTTAGAACTTCATTAAATGAACAAAAGCAATACAATTTCACCGACATCTACAACGAACATACTGAAAATGAAAAGGTAATACTTCGGGAATCTTTTCCTTTCAAAGATTCCAAAGGAAAAAAATACCTTTTGGGTTACGGAGTAGATATTACTTCCATAAAAAAAACAAATGACCAACTGGCCAAGAAAAACGAAGAACTGAAAAAATTGAACAAAGCACTGGATGAGACAAAGGACAATCTACAGTCTATGATTGACACTACCCACGAAATTATCCAGAAAATTAGCCCAGAAGGTAAAATTACGTTTGTAAACAAAGCTTGGATTTCAAATTTTGGCTATTCGCAAGAAGAAGTAGAAGACTTGTTAATTTTTGATTTAATCGCTCCCGAATCGAAAGAATCTTGCTCTGTGATATTCCAAAAGTTGATGTCTGGGCATGTAATAGACAATTTTGAAATTGTCTTTATAAGAAAAGATGGAGAAAAGGTTTTTCTAAGAGGATACGGCCTGCCGCGTTTCAATGACGGGAAAGTATCTGGTACGGAAACTTTTTTTCAGAACATCACCGACGCTGTTAAAAGTGAACAACAATTTAGAGATTTAATAGAAAGCGCACCCGACGCTATGATTATTTCCGACAAAAATGGAAACATTAAAGTGGCAAATGCGCAATCAGAAAAATTGTTTCATTACTCAAAAGAAGAGTTGCTCAATAAAACCATCGCTGGTCTTGTGCCTGAAAGTTTTCATTCAAGGCAAAAAGAAATTATAATGGATTTTTTCACACAGCGAATGCCACAAACAAGCACCATCGAGTTTGTGTGCAAGAAGAAAAATGGCTCGGAATTTCCCGCTGAAATTAGCCTTGCCCCCATAAAATCAAATGAAGGTATTGTAATATGTGCATCTATAAGAGACATATCGGAAAGAATACGATTCCAAAATGAGTTGAATCAAAAATACGAAGAACTGAAAAAAACCAACACTGAACTCGACCGATTTGTGTACAGCACCTCTCACGATTTGCGTTCGCCACTCACCTCATTGCTTGGCTTAATTTCGATAGTCAATGACAATTTGCCAGAACACGACGAAGAGCAAAAATTACGGGTGGAAATGATGAAACGTTCAGTAAAAAAACTCGACAGTTTCATTGGAGATATTTTAGATTACTCCCGCAACAATCGGATGGAACTTGAAATAGAGGAAATTAGTTTTGAGAATATGTTACGTGAAACATGCGATCGTCACAAATACATGTTGGGATCAACTAGTTCTGAAATGAAGATAAGCGTTATGCAACATGACAAGTTTTATTCCGACTCTCGCCGACTCAATCTCATTTTTAACAACCTGATTTCTAACGCCTTAAAATACCAAGATAAATCAAAGAAACATTCATTTGTTAGTGTCTCAGTAGCCACAACCCCCAAAAACGCCTCTATTTCCATTGAAGATAACGGTATAGGCATCGATACTAAAGACCATCAAAAAATCTTTGAGATGTTTTATCGTGCTACCAAAACTTCTACCGGTTCAGGATTGGGCTTGTATATTGTAAAAGAAGCTGTCGATAAACTAAATGGAAAAATCCGTATAGAATCTGAACAAGGAAAAGGAAGCAAATTTATTGTAGATATACCAAATCTTTTTGATAAATTTTAAAAAAAATGAAGAAATACAAACACATCATTTTAATAGACGATAACGAAATAGACAACTACATCAACGAACATGTAGTGAAAAAAGCCAATGTAGCCGAAACCGTTACTGTCAAAAATTCAGCCGAAGACGCACTTAAGTATCTTGGCTCTCTTCACGACAATTTTCCAGAAATTATTTTTTTAGATATTCGCATGCCTATCATGGACGGTTTTGGTTTCCTACAAAGGTTCGAATCGTTTGCCGATGAAAATAAATCAGGGTGCCACATATTCATGCTTAGCTCTTCCAACGACAACAACGACATTTCGATGGCACAACAAAACCCATATGTAAAAAACTACTTGAACAAACCATTGGATATTAAAAAGTTGGAGCTCATTTTTTCTGGCAAGAACACCGATTTTGCTATAGATTAATATCCTAATCAACTACGTCCATCACGCTATCGCTGGACAGTATTATACAAAATAAATTTTGCCAATATGTCTTTTTCAAATTAAAAAATATAGAAATTTGTCTAACCTTAACTTTTTCAATTTTATTTAAAACTAAAATCAAAAGATCCGATGGAATGGTACTTAAAATGTTTGAAACAATATTTCGATTTTAACGGAAGAGCTAGAAGAAAAGAATATTGGATGTTCTTTCTTTTCAACATCATCATTGCTTTTACGATAGGAATGATTGAGGGATTTATGGAATTTAGTACAAACAGCGACCTAAGTCTCCTCTCACTCTTCTACGAATTGGCGGTTTTGGTTCCGACTATTTCCGTAGCCATCAGAAGAATGCACGATGTTGGTAAAAGTGGCTGGTTTATCTTGATTCCTATCTACAACCTTATCCTTGCTATTAGAGAAGGAGACAAAGGAGCCAACGAATATGGACCAGATCCAAAACAGTCGAACTTGTAAATTGACATTCAGGAAAGGCTTCAAAATATCAAGCTGTCCTGAGGAACAATTCATTCCCATCAAAAACAGCGTAGGTAGAATTTGATACCCACTCTCCCAAATTGATATAACGGCTTGCTTTGCCTACTGGCATTTCGATAACCAAATGTCTGTGGCCAAAAACATAGTAATCATGGTGCTGTTTCCGCTCGGTTTCTTCGCAGAAAATCCAGATGTGTTCTCTTTCACCTCGAAAATGCTCGTCCTTTAGGATGTTGGCAATACGGCTCGATTTTGACCAACGAGTGGCAATGGAAAAGCCTATCCAAGGATGCAAAAAAGCGAACAGACGTTGGCAGATTTTACTGTTGAAAAAAAGTTTAAGGAACTTGTACTTGTAATCACCTGGACCCAAGCCATCGCCGTGTCCTATAAGAAATTTTTTATCATTAATTTCCAACTGCATATTACCCCTTACAATTGGGATGCCCAACTCGTTGGGGAAATAATCAAACATCCACATGTCGTGGTTACCTGTAAAAAAATAAATGGGAATGTTTCGTGTCCGCAACTCGGCCAATTTGCCAATAAAACGAGAAAAACCCTTGGGAATCATGTGTTTGTATTCAAACCAAAAGTCGAATTGATCGCCCAAGAGAAAAATGGCTTTAGCGTCGGAAGAAATATTTTCAAGCCAAGCAATTATTCTGTTTTCACGCGCCAAAGATGAGGCAGCATTAGGAGTTCCCAAATGAAAATCAGAGGCGAAATATATTTTTTCGCCTCCGGCCAATGACAATTTTAGTTGATTCATGTGGCTTAGCCATTTACCTCCGATTCATCGGCAGGGGCTGTTGCTGGCTCCTCTCCAGCAGACAAAGGTTCTTTAGGAGCATTTTGGCCAGTTCCATTCATAAAAGATTGGTAAGTAGTTTCCTTGTCGAAAGGACGCTTGCCTATAAGTCTTTCAAGGTCGGACTGGAACACGATTTCTTTTTTCAAAAGCTCTTGTGCCAAAATCTCCAATTCTGTCCTACGCTCGGTAAGAAGTTGTTTGGTGCGCATATAGGCCTTATCGACCAAATTCCGAACCTCTTGGTCTATCGTTTTGGCAGTTTCCTCTGAATAAGGCTTGGTAAATGAATATTCCGATTGTTTTGAATCGTAGAAAGAAATGTTGCCTATTTTAGCATTCATGCCATACACGGTCACCATTCCGTAGGCCATTTTCGTAATACGCTCCAAATCGGAAAGTGCTCCTGTCGATACTTTTCCAAATACGATGTCTTCGGCCACCCTACCGCCCAAGGTCATGCACATATCGTCGATAAGTTGTTCTTCGGTGTACAAAAACTGTTCTTTGGGCAAATATTGGGCATATCCCAAAGCCGCCACCCCTCTTGGAACGATGCTCACTTTAACCAAAGGGTCGGCATGTTCCAAAAACCAACCCACCACTGCGTGACCTGCTTCGTGGTAGGCCACAATTTTCTTTTCTTCGGGCAAAATAAGCTTGTTCTTTTTCTCCAAGCCACCTATCACACGGTCTATGGCATCTTGGAAATCGATCATGTCTATGGCTTCTTTTCCTTTTCGGGCTGCAATAAGCGCTGCTTCGTTGCACACATTCGCAATCTCAGCACCAGCAAAGCCTGGAGTTTGCGCCGAAAGTTTTTTAGGATCAACATCGGTAGACAACTTCAAGGGTTTCATGTGTACGTTGAATATTTGTTCGCGACCCACCAAATCGGGCTTGTCGATAGAAATTTGCCTATCGAAACGGCCAGGGCGCATAAGAGCCGAATCCAATACATCGGGCCTGTTGGTAGCGGCAAGAATAATGACACCAGAATCGGTGCCGAATCCATCCATTTCAACCAATAAGGAATTCAGGGTATTTTCCCTTTCGTCATTAGCACCTGGCATAGCCCCCTTGCCACGCATGCGGCCTACAGCATCTATCTCGTCTATAAAAATGATACAAGGCGCTTTTTCTTTGGCCTGACGGAACAAGTCGCGTACACGCGCAGCACCCACTCCTACAAACATCTCTACGAAATCGGAGCCCGACAATGAGAAGAATGGAACTCCTGCCTCGCCTGCCACGGCTTTGGCCAAAAGTGTTTTTCCTGTTCCGGGACCCCCAACCAAAAGCGCACCTTTCGGAATTTTACCACCTAGATTGGTAAACTTGCCAGGATTTTTTAGAAATTCCACAATCTCTTTCAACTCTTCTTTGGCTTCATCAAGTCCAGCCACATCTTGAAAAGTAATTTTCACCTTGTTGTCGCTATCAAAAAGAGCCGCGCGCGATTTGCCTATGTTGAACAATTGACCGCCAGGCCCAGCTCCACTTGCCATTCGGCGCATGAAATAGAAAAAGCCGAAAATGAGCAATAGAAACATGCCCCATGAAAAAAACCAATTGTTAAAATCCACCCTATTTT
>JBIKRJ010000134.1:0-6648 GCA_044349205.1 Cytophagales bacterium
AGGTAAAGTAAACTCGTTGAACAATACCATACCCAAGTTTTTGATGAGTCCAATGTCTGTTTGTGGCCACTGTGAGTATTGCATATCCAACTTTCTGAAAGCCCCTACAAAAAGCACAAGCAAGCCACCGCTTAGCAACACACCTATCAGTTTGTACAAAAACGAATGGGATGGTTCACTGTCGGCATTCAAATTCAAGAACATGATGACAAAAAGAAACAATACCATAATGGCACCTGCATACACTATAATGTGAACTACAGCCAAAAATTGGGCATTCAACAAAATGTAATGACCCGCAATAGCAAAAAAAGTAAGGATAAGATATAGCACGCTGTGTACTGGGTTTTTAGAGAAAACCACCATAAGGGCAGAAAGCACCGCCAAAAAACTCAAGAAATAAAACACCTTATCTATCATTGTGTTACAGTTTTTAAGAATTGGATATTCCTTCGAAAGTGGACAAATAGGTAGCATCGCCGTGATACAATCTTTGCTCCAATGGCCCGCCACCGCGCACTTTACCATCAGGGTGATGCTGTTTTTCTACCAATTTATCTTTTCCATAAATCAAATCGCCCCTGTCGCTTTTCGATGGCACAAGCTCTTCGCTGGTTAGGAAAATGGCTTCTTTCGGACAAGCTTCTTCGCATAAGCCACAAAAAATGCAACGCATCATGTTTATTTCGTAGCGTGCAGCATATTTTTCTTCTCTGTACAATCCTTCCTCGCCTTTTACCCTTTCTGCAGCCTCCATCGTAATGGCTTCAGCTGGGCAGGAAAGGGCACAAAGACCACAAGCAGTACAGCGTTCACGGCCTTCCGAGTCTCTCTTCAGCACATGCATGCCGCGATAGGTTTTGGAGAAGCGTTTCTTTATTTCAGGATAACGAATGGTCACTTTCTTTGCAAAAAAGTGCTTGATGGTAATCATCAAACCAGAGAAAATCGCGGGCAAGTAAATGCTTTCCATGAAAGACATTTCCTTTTTGGCGACTTGTTTCGATCTATTGCTTAGCGACTGCATCTCTTGCATTAGTTTGTAAATACGGTGATTCCCACCCCGGTAAGTAATATGTTGATGATGGCCAAGGGAATCAATATTTGCCATCCCAAACGCATCAGTTGGTCGTAGCGGAAGCGGGGAACTGTCCAACGCACCCACATGAAGAAGAAGATAAAGAACAATATTTTGACAAAAAGCACAGCGATGCCAATGTAGGAAGCCGTATTTTGACCAAAATTGGCAATGACCGATTCAATGCCTGGATAATTGTATCCGCCAAAATACAAGGTGGCCATAAAGGCCGAAGATACAAACATATTGATATATTCGGCAAAAAGGTAAAAGCCCAATTTCATGCTGCTATATTCGGTATGGTACCCGCCTACAAGTTCGGTTTCGCATTCGGGCAAATCGAAAGGAGTGCGGTTACATTCGGCAAAGGCACACACAATGAAAATTAAAAAGCCAAGGGGCTGATAAAAGAAATTCCAGTTCATGCCCGAAATACCAAAAAGGGCTTGTCCTTGTGTTTTGGTGATTTCGGCCAAACTCAAAGATCCATTCACCATAATGAGGGCAATCACCGAAAGTCCCATAGCTATTTCATAGCTAATATTTTGCGAAGCGGCACGCACCGCGCCCAACAAGGCAAATTTGTTGTTGGAAGCCCAACCCCCAATCATAATACCATAAACACCCAATGATACCACGCCAAAAATGTACAACAAACCAATATTTACATCGGCTACTTGCAATTCGAAGCGTGTACCAGCTATGTCGAGGTAAGTACCCCAAGGAATGACCGCACTCGACATACAGGCGGTAAGCATGGCCAAAGAAGGCCCCGCAATAAAAAGACCCATACTAGCATTGGTCGGCAGTATTTCTTCTTTGAAGAAAAGTTTTCCACCGTCGGCCAAAGGTTGTAGAATACCCCAAGGGCCTGCCCTGTCGGGGCCCAAGCGATCTTGGAAAAAGCCAGCAATTTTGCGTTCGCCATAGGTAGAGTACATGGCGGTAAGCAAACTGACGGCAAAAACGATGACTATCAGAATAAGCTTTCCAATGATGAGTGTTAAATCCATAAGGTCGAAATAGGTATAGTTTTATTTCAATTGATGATCCCAAGTGCCCTCACCCAAGTGCTTGCTGGCACGCTCGGGCACTACAGGTTTTTCGGCCAATACATTGTATTTGTTTTGGGAAATGACTGAATGCCTGTCGATATCGGCAGGGCCATCAATAACCCAATCGGATGTTTTTTTAGTTTCAAAACGGCAAGTGTTGCAGATAAATTCTTCTACTTCGCCCCACTGGTCTTTGCGGGCAGTAACGCGCAGCACTTCATCGCCTTTGTACCACAGCGTGACTTTGCCGCAACATTTGTCACAGTTTCTATGAGCATATTCAGGCTTCGTAAACCACACACGGCTTTTGAAACGGAATGTTTTGTCGGTAAGCGCGCCAACTGGGCACACATCTATCACGTTTCCTGAAAAATCGTTGTCGATGGCTTTTTCTATGTAGGTGCTTATTTCGGCATGGTCTCCACGACCCAGAATGCCGTGCACACGCTTGTCGGTAATTTGATCGGCGGTAAACACACAACGGTAACACAAAATGCAACGCGTCATGTGCAATTTTATATAAGGGCCAAGGTCTATCGGGACAAAAGTGCGGCGTTGGAAATCATAGCGTGTTTTTTGAGCTCCGTGTTCATAACCCAAATTTTGCAAATCGCACTCGCCTGCCTGGTCGCAAATGGGACAGTCGAGCGGGTGGTTGATGAGCAAAAACTCCACGACACTCTTGCGGGCTTCGATTACTTCGGGCGAAGTTTCGTTGGCTACTACCATACCGTCCATCACCATGGTACGGCACGAAGCCACAGGTTTGGGCATTGGACGAGGGTCTTTAGTCGAACCGGCCGTTACTTTTACCAAACAAGTCCTGCATTTACCGCCCGAACCTTCTAGTTTGGAGTAGTAGCACATAGCAGGTGGCACGTGCTTACCCAATTGTCTGGCTGCTTGCAAGATAGTGGTACCGGGAGCTACTTCTATCTCATCCCCGTCTATCGTTACTTTAAATTTTACTTCTTCTTGCGCCATGTGTATTTAGGCTAAAACTGCTTCTTTATAAACTGCACCAGGCTTGGTAGCCTCGGCAGGATGGCTAATGTGCCATTCAAATTCATCTCTGAAATGGCGAATAGCCGCTGCCACCGGCCATGCTGCTGCATCGCCAAGCGGGCATATCGTATTGCCTTCTATTTTTTTGGCCACATCTACCAAAAGATCAATGTCGCTTTGCTTTCCATGGCCATTTTCAATGTTGTGCAACACACGCTCCATCCAACCGGTGCCTTCGCGACAAGGGCTGCACTGACCACAAGATTCGTGATGATAAAAGCGGGCAAAATTCCATGTGTTTTGAACAATACAAGCAGTTTCGTCATACACAATAAAACCACCTGAACCCAACATGGTACCCGTGGCAAAACCACCGTCCGAGAGCGACTCGTAGGTCATAAGTCTAGATTCGCCGGCAGCAGTTTTGGTGATAAGATTGGCGGGTAGAATGGGAACAGAAGACCCACCAGCCACTACTGCTTTTAGTTTTCTATTTTTCCAAATACCACCGCAATACTCGTCAGAGTAAATAAACTCTTCAACAGGTACCCCCAGTTCAAGTTCGTACACACCTGGTTTGTTGATGTGGCCACTTGCCGAAATAAGTTTGGTTCCAGTGCTTTTACCTACACCTACTTTAGCATATTCCTCACCACCGTTCACCACAATCCATGGCACGGCTGCTATCGATTCTACATTGTTTACCACGGTGGGCATTCCCCATAGCCCAGCTATGGCAGGAAAAGGTGGTTTGATGCGAGGGTTGCCACGTTTACCTTCGAGCGATTCAATAAGTGCTGTTTCTTCACCACATATGTAGGCTCCGGCTCCACAGGTTACATGAAGGTCTAAATCAAAACCTGAACCCAATATGTTTTTCCCCAAGAATCCTTTGGCACGTGCTTCGTCTATTGCTTTTTGCAAAATACGCACCACATACATAAGCTCGCCACGTACATAAATATACGATAGGTTGGCTCCCAAGGCATAACTAGCGGTAATCATACCCTCAATAAGCAGATGAGGGTTTTCTGCCATCAAGTAGCGGTCCTTGAAAGTACCAGGTTCGCTTTCGTCGGCATTGCAAACCAAATAATGTGGCTTGCCAGGTGTTTTGTCGATAAAACCCCACTTCATACCGGTAGGAAAACCTGCCCCACCTCGACCACGGAGACCCGATTTTTTTACTTCTTCCACCACCGCATCTGGCGACATGGTTTTCAGCGCCTTTTGCACCGATGCATATCCTCCCTTTCCAATGTACACGTCAATCTGCTGAAGATTGGGAGTACCTATATCCTTGGTCAGTATTTTTGTTCCACCCATTTTAAGTTTAGTATTAATTAGGAAAGGGTCTGCTGATGTTATTTTCTTTTTTGAAATCGTCGAGCAATTTGTCGACACTTTCTTCGGTCAAATGCTCGTGATAATGTAGGCCGCATTGCATCATGGGGGCACTGCCACAAGCCGCCAAACACTCTACCCCTTTAAGGGTAAACATTCCGTCGGGCGTTGTTTCGCCTTTTTTAATGCCCAATTTCTTTTCCATGTAGGCAATGATTTCGTCGGAACCACGCAACTGGCAGGGCCCTGTGTGGCACACCTCAAACACGTATTTCCCTACTGGCTCGGTATAATATTGCGAATAAAAGGTGGCCACTTCGTACACCTCAATGGGTTCTATTTTCAGAATTGAAGCCACATAATCCATTACCTCGGGCGAAAGCCACCCCCCCAATTCGGCTTGGGCTATATGTAAAATGGACAACAATGCCGATTTGTGTTTGCCCTCTGGAAATTTGGCTATTTGCTTTTGCACCAATTCCATTGCTTCGGGCGAAAATTGTATTTTTTCTGTTGCTTCTGCCATTTTATGAAACAATTCTTATGCGTCTAGCTCGCCAGCAATCACATTTAAGCTACTCATGGTCACAATGGCGTCTGATAAGTTAGAACCATGTATGAGTTCTGGGAAAGCTTGATAATAAATAAAACAAGGACGACGGAAATGCAAACGGTATGGCGTACGACCACCGTCGCTCACCAAATAAAAGCCCAATTCGCCATTTGCGCCTTCTACCGCATGGTACACCTCGCCAGCTGGCATGTCTATTTCGCCCATCACTATTTTGAAATGATAAATGAGGGCTTCCATATTTTGATACACCTCTACTTTTGGAGGAAGATAATATTCAGGGGCGTCGGCGTGATAGGAATCGGTGGGCAAGTTTTCGATGGCTTGCTTGATGATTTTCACGCTTTCCCAAATTTCTTGTCCTGCTACGCAAAAACGGTCGTACACATCGCCATGCTGCCCTACGGGAATATCAAACTCAAAATCTTCGTAGGAAGAATATGGCTCCATGACGCGTACATCATAATCAACACCGGCTGCACGAAGGTTTACACCAGTAAAGCCATAGCTCAGTGCCCTTTCGGCCGAAATGCCCCCAACCCCTATCGTCCTATCCATAAAAATACGGTTGCGCGCAACCAATTTTTCAAATTCGGCATAGACTTTAGGAAAATCGCGCAGGAACTGATGAATTTTTTTGATAGCGTTATCGTTCAAATCGCGCTCCATACCACCAATACGACCCATATTGGTAGTAAGCCTTGCACCACAAATTTCTTCGTAGATGTCATAAATTTTTTCGCGCTCTTGCATCACATACAAGAAACCTGTCATGGCACCTGTATCCACCGCCAATATACTATTTAGAATGAGGTGGTCGGCGATACGGGCAAGTTCCATTGCAATCACACGAATGTATTGTGCCCTTTTGGGAAGCGTGATGCCCAAAAGTTTTTCCACCGTCATGTGCCAGCCCATGTTGTTGATAGGCGAAGAACAGTAGTTTAAACGATCTGTAAGGGTGGTAATCTGATAAAATGGACGGCGCTCGGCCAATTTTTCAAAAGCACGGTGAATATAACCCACCGTTTGGTCGGCACTTACAATTTTTTCTCCGTCAATTTCCAGTACATTTTGAAAAATACCATGTGTAGCAGGGTGTGTAGGCCCCAAATTGAGCGTGGTAGTCTCTTTTTCTATTTGGTTGATTAAAGGTAAGTGGCTGCTCATTGGGTTGTTATCTTCCAAAGAATTTGTCTTGTTTGTCAATACGGTTAGGATCTTCCAAGGGGTATTCTTTACGTAGGGGAAATACTTCCATTTCGTCCACGTTCAAAATCCTTTTCAAATTGGGGTGCCCGTCGAAAATAATCCCATAGAAATCGAATGTTTCGCGTTCCATCCAGTTGGCTCCTGCATGCATCTGACTTGCGGTGCGTATGTGGGGGTTGTGATCCGGAAGGAAGAATTTGAAACGTACCCTATGGTTGTTGGCTAAACTATGCAAATGATACACTACACCCAAGGGCAAATCTTGGTCGGGATAGTGAATGCCACATACATCGGTAAGAAACTGGTACTGAAGTTCGGGTTCCTGAAAAAGGAATTCCAAAATTTCGATGTTGATACTAGGGTCGGCCACTACGGTAAGCATA
>JBIKRJ010000135.1:0-6639 GCA_044349205.1 Cytophagales bacterium
AAAAGTATGGTTTTCAAAACTCCATTTTTAATCAATACGATTTCAATGGCGCTGCCTTGGTGAAAAAACCAAAGCTCGTCGGACTGAATGCGATGAAACATAGACTTGTCATCCTTTTGCAAAAGGTAATAAATCGCGGTGCTCACACTTCTTTTTGTGTTTTTTGCAGTCATCAAGGTTTCCTCACATCGGTAGGTTTCCTTGTAATATCCTCCTTCGGGGTGCTTCGCCATTTTCAGCATTTCAACGATTTCTTTCGCGCTCATTATTTTACAGTTTGAAGTAATGATATAAAGATATTTTGCAAAGGTGCAGTTGTTTTTCAGATAAATGCTGCCCACACCTTTTTAAGATTTGGAAGCGAGCAAACTTCTAAATGTGTCATTTGCCGATATTTCTGTATTTTCGCCACTTCTTTATTTAAAACAATTGTTTAATTGCTCATTTCGATGAATTTTAAAAAGCTAAATAACATTACAGGTTGGTTCATTTTTTTGATTGCCACGGTTGTTTATGTACTTACAGTTGAACCTACCGCTAGTTTTTGGGATTGTGGCGAGTTTATAGCCTGTGCCTACAAACTGCAAGTTCCGCACCCTCCAGGAGCTCCTTTATTCCTTTTGATTGGCCGAATGTTTTCGTTTCTGGCTTTTGGCGATGTGACCAAAGTGGCCTATTGGGTAAACATGGTTTCGGTACTATCGAGCTCTTTTACTGTATTGTTTTTGTTTTGGTCTATCACGCTATTAGCCAAAAGATTATTCAAAATTGACGGCGAGCCTGATTTTGGACAGAAAATTGCCATTTTGGGCGCAGGTGCGGTAGGGGCTTTGGCCTATACTTTTTCCGATTCGTTTTGGTTTTCGGCTGTGGAAGCCGAGGTGTATGCCATTTCTTCATTTTTTACTGCTTTTGTAGTGTGGGCTATGCTAAAATGGGAGTCGATTGCCGACGAGGAAGGTGCAGATAAGTGGTTGGTGCTCATTGCCTACATGGTTGGGCTTTCGATAGGGGTGCACTTGTTAAACTTGGTTACGATTCCTGCCTTGGCTTGCGTGTACTATTTCAAACGCTACACCTACAGCCTTAAAGGAATTTTGATAGCCCTTGGGGTGAGTGGCGTCATTTTAGTCGCCATTATGAATGGCGTGATTGTGGGCTTACCTTCCATTGGAGCCGACATTGAAATTTTCTTTGTCAATGCGCTTGGTCTGCCTTTCTCGTCAGGCATCATTTTCTTTTGCTTGGCCTTTGTAGGCGCTCTGGTGTGGGGTATCCGTTATTCAATTAAAAAGAAAAACTACAATCTGAATTTGGCCTTGGTCTGTTTTGCATTCATTTTGCTGGGCGATGCTTCTTACGGTGTGGTGCTTATCCGATCCAATTTTAATCCGCCCATAGACGAAAACAATCCTGAAAACATACTAAGCTTTGTTTCTTATCTGAAACGTGAACAATATGGCGACCGCCCCCTTTTGTATGGCCCTCACTATACTGCCGAATTGCAAGAACAAATTGAAGGTGCGCCTATTTATCGCAAGAAAGGAGATAAATATGTGGTGTACGATCACAAAATCATCAACAAGTTTGACCCAAAGCATGAAACGATTTTCCCTCGTATGCACAGCAAGCAGGGCAACCATATAGAAGCATATTTGAGATGGGCCAAGTTGCCCCGTGGCAAAAAGCCAACCATGAAAGACAATCTATTCTTTTTTTTCCGCTATCAAATAGGACACATGTATTTGCGGTATTTCTTTTGGAATTTTGCAGGAAGGGAAAGCGACATTCAAGATGCCGACTGGCTTCGTCCTTGGGATTCTACGAAGGGTATGCCCGATTCGCTCTCGATGAATAAAGCGCGGAACCAGTTTTTTATGTTGCCTCTCATTTTGGGTATTTTAGGATTGTTTTACCAATTCAACAAGGACAAAAACGGTACTTTGATTGTAGGCATGTTGTGGTTTTTGACCGGTATTGCCATGATTATGTACCTAAACCAACCACCGACCGAACCCCGCGAACGCGATTACATTTTTGCAGGATCTACCTATGCTTTTGCCTTTTGGATAGGGTATGGGGTATTGGCCATAGCCGATTTTATTCAAAAGTTTTTGAAAAAAGACGCACTTCGATACGGTGTTTCTACAGTGGCTTGTTTGGCGGTGCCAGGCATAATGGCTGCCGAAGGTTGGGACGATCATTCACGAGCAAATCGTTGGCATTCTGTCGATTCTGCTAAAAATCTTTTGAACTCTTGTGCTAAAAATGCGGTCTTATTTACCGGTGGCGACAACGATACTTTCCCACTTTGGTATGTGCAGGAAGTAGAAGGTTTCCGTACCGATGTGCGTGTATGTAACCTAAGTTTATTGAATACCGATTGGTACATCGAGCAAATGAAAAGACAAGCGTATGATTCAGATCCGCTTCCTATTTCTTTAGAATTTGACAATTTCATACAAGGCAAAAACGACTATCTACCTTTTGTAGAAAAGCCAGCTCTGAAGGGGGGTATGTACTTGAAGCAATACCTGAAAATGATTAAAGAAGACAACAGAGAATTGATGGTGCAACTGCAAAATGGTGGCGAGATAAGCACATTGCCTACTAATATCCTTGCATTGAATGTAGATACCCATGCTGTGAACGAAATGAAGATAGTACCCAATACCCGTAAAATGTTTATTGTCAACAAAATGGTATGGGACATTGGTCAAAAGGCTTTGGAGAAAAAAGACCTCATTATGTTGGATATGATTGCCACCAACGAATGGAAACGCCCCATTTATTTCTCTACTACCTTGGGCAACGACAACTACCTAAACTTGCGTGAGTACATGCAAATGGAAGGTTTGGCCTATCGCTTGTTGCCTGCCAAAGTACCTGGTGCTACCGATGGCTATGTAAACACCGATATTATGTACGAAAGAATGATGAAGGGATATACTTGGCGAAATTTAGATAACCCAAATTTATATTACGACGAAAACCAACGTCGTTTCCCACTCAATCTGCGTAGCAGTTTCTATCGTTTGGCCGAAGAACTGGTCATGGAGCAAAAATATGACAAAGCCAAAGAAGTGATACATTTCTGTTTGGCCAAACTGCCCGATAATACTATTCCTTACGATTACTTTACACCTCGTTTTGTCCCATTGTTACTTCAAATAGGTGACGAAAAAACTGCGTTGGACATTTGTAAAGTAATGGGAAATCGCGCCGACCAAGAGCTAGCTTACTTTACTGCACATAAGAAAAAGGCAAACAATCAGGAAATAGAAATTAATTTGTATGTGTTAAATCAAATTGTGACTTCACTTCGTCAATTTAACAAAAACGAGGAGGTAAAGGTATATGAGGATATTTTCAAAAAATACGAAACGAATTACCAACAATAAGACAATAATAATGTACCAAAACGGCAGAGATTACAGAATCTCTGCCGTTTTTTTGTGTGATTCCAAAGGAAATTTAGCGAGTTGCGTAACGGTAAATCATGACGGCTAGGCACAAAAGAAACATGAGAATAGAGAGCTTGTTTACGCCGTGCATCATTTTTAGGCTGGTATTCACAGGACGATTAGGATCACTTTTGCGAAAAAAATAGGTGAATACTTCTCCCAATGACAGAAAATTTTTCCAGTTCATGATTTTGCTTTTAAATGATACTACAGTTTCTAAGGAAGAAGGTTTAGCAAAATTATAAATATTCGGGTTCGGACCACATTCCGTTTTCCTTGATCAGTTCAATTAGTTCGTCAAGGGCATTTTCAGCGGGTACCGAACGTTTTACCACCTCTTTGCCTTTGTACAGGGCAATTTTGTCTTTTCCAACACCCACATAGCCAAAATCGGCATCGGCCATTTCGCCAGGCCCATTTACAATACAACCCATTATACCAATTTTGATTCCTTTTAAATGGTCGGTTCGCTTTCGAATCATAGCAGTAGTTTCTTGCAAATCGAACAAAGTTCGTCCGCAAGACGGGCAAGATATGTATTCGGTTTTTGTCATGCGTGTGCGGGCAGCCTGCAGTATACCAAAGGCGGTTCGGTTGACAATTGACGGTTGACGGTGTATCGTATGACCGTTAATGGTAAGTTCTGCACTGTCAATAAGTAAAATACCATCGCCAAGGCCATCTACAAGCAAACCGCCACAATCGGTAGCAGCTTTCAGTATGAAGTTTTCTTCGTCTTTTTCCTGAAATTCCCTTAAAATGACAGCAGGATTATCTACACCATTTTCCATCAAATAGAAAAAGATTCGGCGCAAAGCAGCCATAGCATGGTCGTTTTGGGTTGCGAGCACCAATACCGCAGTGTTGTCTTTTTTGATTTGATTATAAAATGGCTCAGTCAAATCTTTGTAGGTGATTTTCACCAAATTCAATTCTTCACTTTTTTCTGATGCATCAAAATATTCTCCTGAATTCGAAAAGAGGGGGAATTTGTTCTTTTTGTACTTTGATTTTTGCCAAGATTCGTAATCCAAAATTTCTCTGGTGCCATTTGGAAGCATGAATTGGATTTCTTCTTTTCCCGAATAAATATAGTCGCAGCTTAAATCTGTCGAGTTCCATTTGTCGGTAAGCTCGAAATAGTGCAAACCTATCTCTTTCAAATCATGGTAAGCAATGGGTTTATTTGTTTTACTCAAATCGGCAATGACTCTGGGCACATTGCCACCACCGAAGTTGCGTATTTCTTTGGTCTTGCGACGGTTGTATTCAAATGGATTCAATGGCAGAACGGTCACTGGTTTTATGGGCTTGTGATCGGTTCTTTGGCTGTAGCGTTCAACTAGTTTTTTGGCCACAGGAATTTCAAATTCAGGGTCCTCTGTCAATGAAACTCGTACAGTATCGCCCAAGCCATCTTCCAGTAGCGTGCCTATTCCCACCGCCGATTTTATGCGTCCATCTTCAGCCTCACCTGCTTCTGTTACTCCTAAATGTAGGGGGTAGGCTCCGTGATTGCCTGCTTCGAGTTTGTTTACCAAAAGGCGATAGGCCTCCACCATCACTTGGGTATTGCTCGATTTCATCGAAATGACAATGTTTCGGTACTGAAGGTCTTCGCAAATGCGAACAAACTCCAGAGCCGACTCTACCATTCCAAGAGGCGTGTCTCCGTAGCGGCTCATGATTCGGTCGCTGAGCGAACCGTGATTGGTGCCAATGCGCATCGCAGTGCCATATTCCTTACATATTTTCACAAGCGGTGAAAATGCCAAGCGAATGCGTTCGAGCTCTTGCTCGTAAGCGGCATCGCTGTAGTCTATGAGTTGAAATTTTTTCTTGTCGGCATAGTTGCCCGGGTTCACCCTTACTTTTTCTACAATTCGGGCGGCTATTTCGGCGGCATTGGGAGTGAAATGTATGTCGGCTACCAGGGGTGTTTTGTAACCTCTAGCACGCAATTCATTTTTTATGTTTTCAAGATTTTGCGCTTCCTTCATGCTAGGAGCCGTAATGCGCACATATTCGCAACCAGCCTCTATCATGCGAATAGATTGTTCCACGCTGCCCTTTATATTCATGGTATCGACGGTCGTCATAGACTGTACACGAATAGGGTATTGGCCGCCCAATGGCACATCGCCTATATGAACGACACGGCTCAGCCTGCGTTTGTATTGGGTAAGAGATTCGCAATAGCGGTTCAAAGTATTTGAAATGGAAGGAGATTGGTTTGACATAAAATCTTTTCTAAGCCAAAAATACGTAAATGTTTGCGTACGAATGCTATTTGGTGGTGGGAACAGTCTTCCCCGAATTGGCAAGTGTTCATGCAACAAAATTCCCTATTTTTACATCACAAAAAACCATTAGTGTCATTACTTTATCTTAAATCGTTTCACATTATTTTTGTTGTCACCTGGTTTTCAGGTTTGTTTTATATCGTTCGATTGTTTGTCTATTTTTCAGAGACACTATCGCTCCCCGATGTAGAAAAAGACATTTTACAAAAGCAATACCAACTCATGCAACGCCGCTTGTGGTACGGGATTGCTTGGCCATCGGCTGTGCTCACTTTGATTTTGGGTATATCATTGGTTTTGCAATATGGCACCGTGCCTTCGTGGTTATGGGTGAAACTTGGTTTTGTTGTTTTTTTATATACCTATCATATTGCTTGCCATCTTCTTTTTATTCAACAGCAAAAAGGTATCATACATTTTAACTCAAATCAGTTGCGCTTGTTCAACGAGGTGGCCACTATTTTTCTCTTTGCCATTGTTTTTTTGGCCGTTCTGAAAGAAGCGTATAGCTGGGTTTATGGACTTGCCTCTATCGCCATTTTAACTGCTGTTCTTCTGCTGGCCATTTCTATTTATAAAAAAATTCGAACCCAATGAATAAACTCTTTTTGCTTACTTGTATTGCCTTGTTTGGTTTGCTTCTGTCTTGTACCAAAGTGCCTAATTTGACCGATTTTGATTCGGTAGCTTGGAAAAATGACCTAAACGGTTGCAATGGCGAAAGGCTGAAATTGGCTGAGATTCTGGAAGACCAGCGCCATGAATTGAAGATGATAGAAGCTCCTGAACTGAAAAAGATTTTAGGGCAGCCCAATGCTATCCAAATCATGGAAAGACAACAAAGATATTACATATATTGGATTCAAAATCCT
>JBIKRJ010000009.1:0-24382 GCA_044349205.1 Cytophagales bacterium
ATGAAAGCGAGCATGAGTATGCGCAAAAAAATGAAATCAAAAAAAGTTATATAACCTTAAATACCAAACACAAATACACAAAAAATATTACATAATTTGAATCCAATTTTCCAAAATATACGCGTTGGCAAAAAATACCGATTGATCAATTATGGTGAGCGCAACCAGTTCCAGGTGCTTCAAAAAATTTCCGAAGATAATTTTTTAGTAAAAAACACATTGACATTGGAATCCTTTGAACTAGCCGATTTAGTGCGATATGGCAGAGGTAAAGATTTCGAAATAAGGGAAGTAGCAGGCTAAATCCTTTATTTTCTGATGGCAAACAAGGCTGGGCCATCCAACCACACAATCTCTTTTTCTTTCAATGGGTGCACTAATTCCAATTTCCTGTCCAACACGCCTTCTTTTCCATATTGGGTGACAATAAAAAACCCAACCGAAGTTTCTTTGACTTTTTCAAACTTTGGAGTGTGAACCTCTTTGGCATTGGAATCTAAAAAACCAAAGCGCTGCAATTTTGATTGGGTAAGCCAGTATTTGCTATGCGTGGGTTTTATATCATCATAAAGGGGCAAAAATTGTTCAATGCCTTGGTTGTTAACCAAAGTACAAAATCCTTTACTGTTTACCATAGCCAAACCATTGTGAAAAAAACCGACCTTTTCGTAACGTGGTTGTACCAAAATTTTTTCATTTATATCTACAAATCCCCACTTTCCCTTAATTTTTACTGAACCATGCCCCTGTGAAAAATGCCCTACTTCTTCGTACCGAGTGGAAACGAGCAATCGACCGCAAGTATCGACATAACCAGCGGTTTGGGAAGTACTTACCGATATAAAGCCATTTTTTTCCAGCCCTATGCGGCGAAGGTTCACACTAAAACCTGTGACCAATTCACCTTGCAAAGTAGAAATTGCCAATGTATCGCTTTTTCGCAATATCAAGCATTTGGGCAACTTGAAATGCTGCCACGCAGTATCGGCCTCCAAATCGGTACACTTATCTCTTGCAAATTGGTAAATGGAGAGCATGTTTCCAGATAACCTTACAAGAATGAGACTGTCGTTAAGACGAGCCACTACTTTACATTTTTCAGATTGCCACGTAGTGCTATTTGGCAAAAGTCTGTAAAGCGAGTCTTTATCAAAAGCATTGATAGAAAAATCGGGGCCTAACCACGCACCCGACAAGGACTTTGAGTTATACTTTTCAAGCTGATTGTTCAACAAACTACCTTTCCCTTGCTTCCAACCCCAAAAAAAGGAACTGTTCAATTGACTGATGGAATCAAATGCAGTTGTAGAAAAAGACAATTCGCCCAATTTCAAGTATCCCACTTGGTCGCCTTTTCTGAAGTAAAAGCAATTGTTTGTAGCTGATCGCTGCAAAAAATCATATTGAGGTTCCGCTACAGATTGATACAAAGAATCGAGTAAACCCCACTTTCCACTTTTCTTGTACAAAAAAAATAGACCGCTTTGCGCAATGGAATCAAATTCAGGAGCTAAGACAATCTCTCCTTCGGCATTCATCAATCCCCAGTTTTTATTATTCCTTATCAAATAGTGTCTTTCATTCGAACGAATATCTTGATAAAATCCGCCCTTCATTTTTGGGAAAATGATTTGTTTTTCGCCATTTAAATACCGTACCACATTTTGGTCAAGCGTTGCAAAACTATCGGCTTGCAGTTGTGCCAAAATGGTAAAGTTGGTATCGGCCAAGAGCAAATCAGAACCATTATTTTGGTTTTGGGAATACGATTGGTGGATAGAAAAAAAGACTGAAAAAATAAAAATGGGAAGTGCCCTGAACAAATTACTTTGCCTCGGTTTTGACATCTTTTTCCAAATCGAAAAGGTCGTGCAAGATGTCTATGAGGCTATCGGCCTCACCACGTTTGCAAGCAGCTTTTAATTGCAAAACGGGATATTTGATAATTTTTTGCATCATGTTTTTGGTCACCATATCCAACAATTCAGCTTCTTTGTCTGAAAGTTGTTTCAAGTGACGAGCCAATTCCTCTTGTCTAATTTGTTCGAGAGAATTTTTAAGTTTTTGGACGGTAGGCGAAAACGTCATTTCTTTTGCCCAATCTTGGAATTCGACCATAGACTGCCCTATGATGCATTGCACTTTTGGAATGGCGCTGCGACGCATTTCCAAAGCTTCTGAAGTTTTACTTTGTATGTGGTCTACATTATATAAAATAGCGCCTGGTATTTCTTCCACTTCGGCTTCAATGCTGCGCGGAATTGACAAATCGACAAAATACTTGTGATTTTGGATTCCAACTTCTTTTACCAAAGACTTGGTTACGAGTGCTTCCTCGCCCGAAACACTTCCAATAACCACATCGGCACTTTTTACAGCTTCTTTCAAGTTATCCAAACTAGCCGCCGCCACACCCAATTCTTCGGCAAGTTCTTGTGCTTTGGAAGCAGTACGGTTTAGGATAGTGAGGTTTTTAAAATTTTTATCTACTAAAGTTCGGCACACATCGGCGCCTATTTTTCCTGTACCCAAAACCAATATCTTGGGTTCAGCCAAATGTTCAGTCAAAGTTTCAACCAATTCAACCGCCGCATAGGAAACGGAAGCAGCGCCATCGCGAAAAGAAGTTTCCTGCACTATGCGCTTGTTGGTAAAAAATATTGTATGCATTAATCGGTGCAAGAAAGGCCCTGCCATGTTGGCATCTGCTGCCAGCTGATACGCATGTTTTACTTGACTACTTATTTGGAGGTCGCCCAACACTTGAGATTCCAAACCTGCCGAAATGCCAAACAACCGACTTACCGCCTGATTGTGGTCGTCGATACTAGCAAAATATTTCAAGTAAGAATCGAATTCAGCTATGCCCTTTTCCAACAAAAGAATTTTAGTCAAAGCCTCTGAAATATCGGCTTCTCCTTCGGGAATGTAGTACACCTCGGTTCGATTGCATGTAGAAAGCACCAAGGCCTCAGAAACCAAACTCATTTCTTTCAACTTGAACAAAAAGGCGCTCGTTTGTGCGTTGGATAACGCAAAACGCTCCCTCACTTCCGCAGGAGCATTTTTGTAAGAAGAAAAAATTGCTTTTAGATGTTCGAATTTCATGCCTGTGTATGAGGACACTTTGCAAAATTAACTATTAAGGGTGCCACTCGAAAATGATTTTCCTCAGTGTCTACCAATTTAGAATGATTATAAAGAAGGTGACTACCCTCTTGGAGAATATTGTTAAATAACCACATTCACAATTCTCTTTGGAACAACAATCACCTTTTTGGGAGGGTTGCCTTCTGTCCATTTGATGACTTCTGCTGCAGCCAATACCTCCTTTTCAATTTCTATTGGCGAAGTATCCAAACTGAAGGTCATTTTGGTTCGCACTTTTCCATTGATGGAAATGGGGTACTCAAAGGCATCTTCCGTCAAGTATTCTTGCTTCCAAACTGGGAAAGTCGCTTTGGTGATGCTTTCGACAGCACCTAAAATAGGAAAATTAGCACCGTTGGAGTTGGTTTGGGCAAGGTGCAACTGCGACCAGAGTTCTTCGGCTATGTGAGGGGCATAAGGCGAAAGTACAATCAACAAATCGGTCAAAATACCTCGTTTGTTGCATCCCAATTCCTGCAATTTGTTCACGCACACCATAAACGTTGAAACAGTGGTATTGAATGAAAAACGCTCAACATCTTCCTCGACTTTTTTGATGGTAGCGTGTAAGACTTTTAGCTCGTCTTTAGTAGGTTCGGCATCGCTCACCTTGAAATTGCCTGTTTTATCGTGAAACAAATTCCATAGCTTACGTAAAAAACGGAAACTACCATCGATACCTGAAGTATTCCAAGGCTTGAACTGCTCAAGTGGGCCCAAAAACATTTCGTACAAACGAAGCGTATCGGCGCCGTAACGTTCTACAATATCGTCGGGATTCACCACATTGAATTTTGATTTCGACATTTTTTCAACCTCGTAACCACACAAGTATTTCCCATCTTCCAATACAAACTCTGCTTTTGCCAAATCAGGGCGCCATTTTTTAAATGCATCAATATCAAGTACATCGTTTTCCACAATATTGACATCAACATGCAAAGGCTGATAGTGGTTTAAAAGTGTTTCGGTTTTGAACTCCGTATTGTTTGACAATTTTTCTGAGGCATTTTCTGCATAGTTCAAATGGTACGATTCCCTCAACTCTTTGGAAACAAAATTGCCGCTAGGAATGTGCCTGTACACAAAATTCGATCTGCCTTGAATCATTCCCTGATTGATGAGCTTTTTGAACGGCTCGGGAGATGAAACAAACCCCCTATCATACAAGAATAAGTTCCAAAAACGACTGTAAAGCAAATGCCCTGTGGCATGTTCGGAACCGCCAATGTACAAATCTACCTCGTTCCAATATTTTTCAACTTCTTGATTTACAAAAACTTGTTCGTTTTTGGAATCCATATATCGCAAAAAATACCAACTCGAACCTGCCCAACCAGGCATAGTGCTAAGTTCTAAAGGATAACCCTTGTAGCTGAAGTTTTTCGCCCTACCAAGTGGCGGTTCACCCTTCTCAGTTGGCTTGTATTCGTCTATTTTGGGCAATTCCAAAGGCAAATCCTGTTCATCTAATGTGTAGGGCATGCCCTCTTTATAATACACAGGGATGGGTTCGCCCCAATACCTTTGGCGGGCAAAAATCGCGTCGCGTTGTCGAAACATCACTTTTCCCTTGCCAATTCCTTTTTCTTCAATAAACTGAATTGCTTTTTGAATAGCATCGGGTACCGAGAGATCATTCAAAAAGCCAGAATTTATCATTTTACCGGCTTTTGCATCAAAATCTTCTTTCGAAATGTCGGTATGCGCGCCTTCCTGAACCGGAATGATGGGCAAATTGTATTGTGTAGCAAAACGGAAATCGCGTTCGTCGGAAGAAGGTACCGCCATGACCACGCCTGTTCCATACCCTGCCAATACATAGTCGGCTATCCAAATTGGTATTTTCTCTTCATTAAAAGGGTTAATAGCATAACTTCCAGTGAAAACACCTGAAGATATTTTCACGTTTTCTTGTCGTTCGCGTTCCGAACGATTTTTGGCGGCAGCCACAAAGTTTTCCACTGCAAATTTTTGTTCGGGAGTGGTTAAAATAGGAACAAGCTCACTTTCGGGCGCAATAGACAGATATGTAACGCCAAATGTTGTGTCGATACGGGTGGTGAAGACAGTTAGAGCCAGTTCTTTATTTACCCGTTCGTAGTTTGTGGTTTTTTCTGATGTTGGTATATCTAACTTGGGATTAGGAAGGACCTGAAAGGTAAGCTCCGCCCCAAACGATTTTCCAATCCAGTTGCACTGCATGTCTTTCATTGGCTCGGGCCAATCGAGGGTTTCGAGACCTTGAAGCAAACGGTCGGAATAGGCAGAAATACGCATCATCCATTGCTTCATTTTTTTTCTTTCTACCGGAAAGCCTCCTCTTTCAGATACTCCGTTTACCACTTCCTCGTTGGCCAAAACAGTACCGAGTCCTGGACACCAGTTTACCATCGTATCGGCCAAGTAAGTAAGGCGGTATTTCAGCAATATTTCCTGTTGTTGTTTTTCGGAAAAGCTATTCCACTCTTGCGCCGAAAAACGGGGCATATCTTCATCACAAACGGCATTTACTTGCACATTTCCATCTTTCTGAAATAACTTGACCAATGTAGAAATCGGTTCGGCTTTGTTGCTTGTTTTGTTGTACCACGAATGAAAAATCTGAATGAAAATCCATTGTGTCCATTTGTAATAATCGGGTTTACTCGTCCAAACCTCACGATCCCAATCGAACGAAAATCCAAGTTTGCCCAACTGTTCTTTATAGCGGGCAATGTTGGTTGAAGTTGTAATGGCGGGGTGTTGTCCAGTTTGTACGGCATATTGTTCGGCAGGCAGGCCAAAAGAATCGAAGCCCATAGGGTGCAACACATTGTATCCTTTTAGTTTCTTGTAGCGAGCCACTATGTCGGACGCAATGTAGCCCAAAGGATGCCCTACATGCAATCCAGCACCTGAAGGATAAGGAAACATATCCAACACATAGTACTTGGGTTTTGTAGAACTATTCTCGGTTTTGTAAACCTTGTTTTCAGCCCAAAAACTTTGCCATTTTTTTTCTATCTCTTGGAAATTATAGTCAGCCATAAACCTATTTTTCAGGCTGCAAAGATAGTTATTCGGTTTAGAGTGTAAACCATTCGCATTTCTTGCCATTTAGGGTTGCTGCTTCACTTGAAAGCTTTAGTACATTCCTTAACTTTGTGAAAATGAATTGGAAAAAGAAACTAGCAATATTGGGCGCATTTATTATTGTTACGCTTGGTAGCAAGGCCACCCATATTTTGATTCCGATGGACAACCAACAACAAAACCACTTGAAGGCTTACGGGGTAGCCTATTGGGTTTTGCAAAAAAACATAGAACTAGAATGGTTGCTCAATTTCCAAGGCGGCAGTTTTATGTGCGCTCACAGTCCTGAAATTCAAAATGAACTGCAAATACGGGGTGTCACCTTCGATTTGATACCCGACAGCAAAGCAGCCCAAATTAGAATGGACATTGCAAGTCCTGAGGTGAACATGGATGTGATGAAACTAGAAAAACCTCCCAAAGTGGCAGTCTATTCACCCAAAACAAAACTTCCTTGGGACGATGCCGTTACGCTGGCACTCACCTACGCCGAAATTCCTTACACGGTGGTATACGACGATGAAGTAATTTCGGGCGAATTGCCCAAATATGACTGGCTTCACTTGCATCACGAAGACTTTACAGGACAGTACGGCAAGTTTTATTCGATGTACAAAGACCATGCTTGGTACAGACAGCAACAAGCCGACTACGAAGCATCGGCCAAAAAAAATGGGTTCGGTAAAGTGTCGCGATTGAAGCTAGGAACCGTCCAAAAAATAAGAGAATTTGTGGCAGGTGGCGGTTTTTTGTTTGCCATGTGTTCGGCTACCGATACGTACGACTTAGCTTTGGCTGCGGCCAATACTGATATATGTGAAAGTATGTTTGACGGCGATCCCGCCGACCCCGGTGCCCAAAACAAGCTGGATTTTTCCGAAACATTCGCTTTCAAAAATTTCAAGTTGGTAACCAATCCTTATGAATACGAATACGCCAATATCGACAGCCGACCCAACAACCAAGCCAAAAAAGTTGATGAAAAGAATGACTACTTTACTTTGTTTAATTTTTCAGCCAAATGGGATCCCATTCCCTGCATGCTCACACAATGCCACGAGTCGACCGTGAAAGGTTTTATGGGGCAAACAACCGCTTTCAACAAAAATTTGATAAAAAACGAAGTGACTATTATGGGGGAAAACAAAACCCAAAGCGAAGCCCGTTACATACACGGAACTCTAGGAAAAGGTACTTGGACTTTTTACGGTGGCCATGACCCCGAAGACTATGAGCATTTTGTGACGGAAGACCCTACCGATTTGAATCTTTTCCCCAATTCGGCAGGTTACAGACTCATACTGAACAACATCTTGTTTCCAGCTGCAAAAAAGAAAAAACAGAAAACTTAATATTTTGTTTCAAAAGTAACCTTGACTGTTTACTTTCGTAAGAAAAATTACTTCAATTTTGTTCTATTGCTATATTGCTTTTTGTCAAATTTTTAACTGTTTCAAGATTTAGGTTAATGGAGGTCGATTTCATGGATATCCACAAAAAGATGCAACACAACAGCATTTCTTTAACTTTCAAAGGCACCCTTACATTCGAACTTATCGACTCCATTGTAGCCATCATTTCCAACCGATTGGACCAAATTGAAAGCAATGTTGTCATTAAGAAAAAAGTGTACGGTGTTATGCTCGAATGCCTACAAAATTTGTGCTTTCATGTAGAGAAAATAAACGATGACGACTACAGCCCGCATTACGACCAGCAGTCAACACTTTTCAACATCGATTCGGACGAAGAAGGTTACCACATCACTACGGGCAATTTTGTGATAAAAGAAAAAATGGATAACCTAAAAAATTGGCTTGACGAAATTAACTCTTTGTCGGAACAAGAAATAAAAGAACTGTACAACAAAATACTGAGAAACAAGAATTTTTCAGACAAAGGCACGGGCGGACTTGGTTTCGTGGACATGGCCAGAAAAGTAGGAAAGCTTAACTACAAAATTAACGCCATCGACGACAAGTACGAATTCTTTGCTTTTAACTTAAACATACCTAAAGCCATCGCATAACCGATATTCAATGGAACAGCTACTTTTAGAACCAAAGGCAAAAACACCATTGGTAAATTTTGACAACAAAACTGGCGTGATGTTTTTGAAGGGCATGTCTTGTTCTGAAAACTCGCTCGAATTTTACAGACCAGTTTTAGATTGGGTAGAACGATACGGGAAATCGCCGCTTGACTCCACCACTGTAAATATCGAATTCAAATATTTCAATACGAGTTCGGCCAAATGTATATTGGATGTGCTTGAAAAGTTTGCCAACATTTATAACATGGGCAATAATGTGGTATTCAATTGGCACTACGAGAAAAACGATGAAGAAATGCTCGAAGCGGGTGAAAATTTCAGCGAGATTTTAGGAATCCCCTTCAATATCAGAGAAATAGAAGTCGACTGATACACTACTCCAAAGTGTACTTCACTTTGGCAGCCTCACATATTCCTCCCAAAGGCGGCGAAAATTTGGATACCGAAATATGAATAGACAAAGCCTTGGGAAAAGCTTTTTTAAGTTCAGTTGCAGCACTTTTGCAAATATTTTCTAAAAGTTGGGTAGGCACTTCAAATACAGCCACCACAATGTCGTAGGCCTTTTTATAATCAATAGTATCTTCCAACTTTAATTCCTCTTTTTGGGTTGGCAAAAAATCAAAAGAAAGGTCGATTTTGTATTTCGAACCGAGTTCTTTTTCGCCAGGATACAGCCCGTGATACCCGTATAGCTCAATCCCGTCGAGCGAAACAGTAAATTTTTCCATTAAATCTGGTCAAAAAACGATTCCGACTTTGGTTCGGGTGCTGCCACTTTTGGAAATTCCACTTTTGGTGCCTCTAAAATATTTTCCTCTTCTTCGACAACCGGTTCGGGAGATATCTCCTCTATTTTTTCTTCTACAATATCGGGTGTGGAGGTCTCGTTTTCAAAAGAAAGCACAGGAGCAGTAACCGCCTCTTCTTCTGCTTCCAATGTTTTTACATAATCGGGAAAAGGAGTTGATTCTGGAATATTGCCAACTTTTTCTAATAGTTCGCTTGCAAACTGTCTCAATTCCAACAAAGTATCTTGTTTTTGTTTTTGAAGCACCTCTACTTCCGACACGATTTCGCTGAGCTTGCCTTGTGCTTGGAAAAGAATGTTTTTCGCTTTTTCTTCGGCCTCTTCCACCATGTTGCGCGAATACGTTCGGGCTTCGTTTATCATGGATTCGGAGTTCAAACGCGATTCTTTCATCAATTGTTCGGCAGTACGATTGGCTTGTTCAACCACATTGGCACCAGTATCCTCGGCTGTTTTCAAGGTTTTGTACAAGGTACTTTCTACTTCACGCAATTTTTGAACCTCTGCCTCGGAAGTCGTAAGTTTTGATTTTAGGTCTTTCGACTCTTCCATCACGCGCTCCCATTCTTGCGATAGGGACAACAAAAAAGCATCTACTTCATCTTTGTCGTAGCCGCGAAATGTTTTTTCAAACGTCTTCTGCCTTATTTCCAATGGGCTGATTTTCATCGTATCTTTTTTTATGCAATTTAGTAAAAATAGAACCGCAAAGAATTTTCTTCACTTCTATTCGAAACTTTTAAAGAAAATGTGTCGCATGCTTTTTTGACTATTTTTGGAATACTTTTTAACCCAATCAAGTTGAAAAACCAACTCCTTGTTTTTATTCCCACCTACAAAGAATCGGAAAATGTTAAAATTATTTACCAGCTGCTAAAGGCTGTAATACTTCCTGAACCTTTCGACATTCTTTTTTTAGACGACAACTCGCCTGATGGTACCGGCCAAATCATTGACCAGATAGCCAAAACCGATTCGACAGTACACGCTATACACCGCCCTCAAAAACAGGGCATAGGCAGTGCCCACCAAGCAGGCATTGCGTGGGCTTATGCAAACGGATATGAAAAGCTAATAACCATGGATTGCGACTTGACGCATTCGCCTGAATATTTGACACATTTTTACAAAGCTAGCCAAGGGGAAGGGGTACAATTGGTGATAGGATCCAGATATCTGCAAAAAGACAGCCTAAAATCGTGGAATTTGTTTCGAAAAACGCTCACCAAATTTGGCCATTTCCTGACTAGATATCTTCTAAAAATGCCTTTTGATGCCAGTGGCGCGTTTCGACTTTACAATTTGAATGAAATACCACAGGATGTTTTCAAGCTGGTCGGTTCGGTGAGTTATTCTTTTTTCTTCGAAAGCTTGCTCATTTTGCATTTGAACAAAATCAAAATTGCCGAGATTCCCATTGTTTTGCCAAAACGCACCTACGGAAGCTCAAAAATGAGTTTAAAAGACGCGTGGGTAAGCCTGCAATTTCTCTTTAAAATGTTCAGCATCATCCATTTTAGAAAAAAGACATTACTACATGGCTGAATTACAATTAGAAAAAATATTTGAAGGCAAAGAGCGAGAGGTTCAGGAAGATTGGGACATCTATTGGTCTAAGCAAAACAAGACTTCAAACAAGTTGTACGAAGTTTTTGCCAATTTTTATCGCAACCAAATAATAAAACCAGCACTCAACCACTTTATTTTCAAACACTTTGAAAAAGATACAAACCTTCTGCATGCCGGTTGTGGCAGCGGTAAAGTAGATGCCGATTTGGTCAATGCCTACAAAATTACCGCGCTCGATATTTCTTATCCCGCACTTCAAATTTATGACAAGGTAAACAAAGGAAAAGCAAGCCTTGTACAAGCCAGTATTTTTCAATTGCCATTTCCCGAAAACCACTTCAACGGCGTGTACAACCTTGGTGTAATGGAACATTTTACAGAAAATGAAATTCAACTTATCCTTTTGGAATTTAATAGAGTGCTGAAACCAAATGGCAAAATAGCGCTGTTCATCCCTCCTATATTCGGACTTACAGTGCAAGTTTTAGACTTTACGCATTTTGTTCTAAACAAAATTTTAAGGCGCCGCATCAAACTGCATCCCGACGAAATCACAAGAATTAAATCACGAAATCACATACAAAAGATGGTCGAAAAAGCAGGATTTCGCTTTGTGGATTATTACTTTGGCAGCAAAGATTTTTTTACCCAAATAGTGATTGTAGCGGAAAAGCAATGATTGAAATATACTTTATGTATTTTCTGATTTTTCTGCTCCTTTTGGCAGTTTTTTATGCTACGGGCAATCTTGTTTTTCGCCTTTTCCAAGTTGATATAAATGGGTTTTACACCGCCATATTCGCCAAGTTTTGTATTTCTTCCACCCTGTTTGTCCTGTGCACCTCCATTTTTTACACCAAAGGCCTTACTGTTCTTATTCTTTTTGTTCCGCTTATGCTGGCTTTTGCCACTTTATTTTGGCGAAAAAACCCACCGATTGCGCCTAAGAAAACTTCCAACATTCTACTTCTAAAACAGGGGCTTTTTTTACTTTTCATTGCCTTCGTTTTTTTCTCTTTACGTTTCGGCCAAATATACAACGACCAGGAATCCTTTCCCTTGGCCCCCCATTCCGATGTGGTCTATTACATTAATTGCATGAATTTTTTGACAGAATTTGGCAAAGAAAACAGCTCGATAGATTATGTGCTGGGTGCCAAATCGGGAACTAGTCCTTATCACTATTATGAACTATGGTTTGGAGCAGGCGTAAGTCGCCTTTTTGGTTTGAATACAGGCCTTTCTTACCTACTTATAGTGCTAAGCACTAGCCTATTTATTATTTGGCTCGGAATATGTGCCTTGATGGAAAACTTCAAAAAGGTACATTTTGGGGATGCCTTGCTTTGTTTCTTATTGGTTTTCACGACTGGAATTGCTTTTCATTATTACACGGAAATCGCATTCATGAAATACATATCGGTTTACACCCGAAATACCTGGAATTATTCAAAATTGTTTCCACTCTATTTCTACACTATTTCCTCTGTTCTGTTCTTTCTTAGAAAAAAAGACACTCCTGCCATTTTATGTCTTCTCGCTTTGCCAATCGTATTCATCTCTACGGCATTGGGTATTTTTTTGGCGCTGGCAACTTGGTTTTTGACCGTCTATTTCTTGAAAAAAAAGACTTTTCCATTGGCTTATGTGCTTACTATGGCGACGGCTTTAGGGATATTTATGTTCTACAATTTCTTCACAAGGCAAACCGATACCCATGTCGACATTGGCGTGGCTAGTACATTGCACAACCTTATTTCCTTCTCTTTTTTCAAAACCGCTTTCAATGTTTTTGCAGGAACTACAATTCAAATCACCATCCTTTTTGCTCCTTTCGTTGCTACATGGTATGTGTTTAGAAAACCAAATCTTAAAGATATTTTCAAATATAACAGTGTGCTACTCGCATTTCTCATGTACTTTTTCGCCTTGTTGGGCTGGAGTATATTGCACGACAAGCTGAGCACAGTGCAGGTTTTCAGCAACTTGGGAGTCACACTTCTGAATATTTTGGCTTGCCTCGCAATGGTTACTATTTGGTCGAGAAAAAAAACTGCATGGAGCGCTTCTAAAATTTTGGTCATTTTTTTGGTTATAGTCGGAATAAAAAATTCTGTTCAGGAATACCGATATGGGTATCCCCAATCGGCGCAATATCTGAACGAAGTGAAAAAAGCTAGCGCAGGACTTTCAAAATTGGGCGGTTTCGTTTTTGATAAGACCGACTATGCCCAAAGTGAATTTGGTTACGTTTCAAATTTTGCAATTCTGGGGCAGTATCTCATTTATTCGCAAAATCCTACTTTTCCATTGTCGTTATCGCCCCATAGTTTTCCACTTTCTTCCGAACCCAAATTGGCTAAAATTCAAGAAGCTGGACTAGGCAACACCCCATTTTATATCTATGTAACGCAACAAAAAAAATTGGGGCAGTTTGAATCTATCACAAAAAGCCAATTTCAATTTATGGCAAAAATGAAAATCAACTACCTCATTTACAGCAAAAAAGCAGAAATTCCTGAACTAATCAAGAAAAAAATAAAAAGAGAGATAGTAGACCAAAACACAGGAGAAAGGTTCTACTTACTCAATCCTTGAATCGGTTTCGTCTTGTTGGCCAACTGACCGCAGGCAGCGTCTATGTCTTTGCCTCTACTTCGGCGAACATTCACTACCAAGCCTTTTCGTTCCAAATAAGACTGAAACTCTTGCAAACTAACGGGATCGGTATTTTGAAATTCGGCCTCGGCAATTGGGTTGTACTGAATGATATTTATTTTGGCCGGCACCTTTTTTGCAAACTCGGCCAGTTCACGAGCATCTACTAGCGAGTCATTAAAATTTTTAAAAACGATGTACTCGAAAGTAATGTCATTGCCCGTCTTCTCATAAAAATAATTTAATGCTTCGGCTAGCGCATCCAAAGTATTTGTTTCGTTGATGGGCATTATTTGGTTTCGTTTTTCGTCATTGGCAGCGTGTAAAGAAAGCGCCAGATTGAAACGCACTTCATCATCGCCCAACTTCTTAATCATTTTGGCAATGCCTGCGGTAGAAACCGTGATTCGACGCGCAGCCATGTTTAAGCCTTGGTCTGAAGTGATAAGTGCTATCGACTTCAACACATTGGTATAGTTTAACAAGGGCTCGCCCATGCCCATGTACACAATATTTGAAAGCGGGATTCCGTAATGCTCTACGGCTTGCTTACGCATAAGCACCACTTGGTCGTACATTTCCGAAGCTTCCAAATTACGTTTTCGTTCCATGTAACCGGTAGCACAAAACTTGCAAGTAAGCGAGCAACCCACTTGTGATGAAACACAAGCTGTCATTCTTTCGGAAGTTGGAATCAAAACACCTTCAACCAAATGGCTGTCGTGAAGCCGAAAAGCTGTTTTGATTGTACGGTCTTTGCTAATTTGCTTGGTTGCCTCTGTTACGTGATGTATGGTAAACTGTTCCGAAAGCCACTCACGGGTTTTTATGGAAATATTGGTCATTTGGGCAATGTCGGTGGCCGATTTCTTCCAAAGCCACTCGTGTATTTGCTTGGCACGAAAAGCAGGCTCGCCTATTTGGGCAAAAAAATCGACCAATTCCTTGGCAGTCAAACTGCGCAAGTCCTTTTTTTCCAGTGTTTCTTCTTGTTCATGCACGAGGGTAAAATTACGAAATAATGGACTCTTTGAACGCTTGCCAAGGTTGTATTGAAGAAATGTGAAAACTTTTGAATAGTTTTAAAATAAAAACCGAACGATTGGCATAGCAATAAATGTTATGTACTTTATTTTAGCTTTCAAATGAGAATAGGAATTGTATGTTATCCAACCTTTGGTGGTAGTGGCGTTGTAGCCACTGAATTGGGCAAAGCACTTGCCCAAAATGGACACCAAGTGCATTTTATCACCTATAACCAACCCGCTAGGCTGGATTTTTACAGTCAAAATATTTCGTACCACGAGGTAAACATTTCTACCTATCCCCTTTTTGATTTTCCTCCTTACGAACTGGTTTTGGCCAGTAAAATGGTCGATGTGGTGAAATACGAAAAATTGGATGTATTGCACGTACACTATGCCATACCGCACGCCTCGGCTGCATACATGGCCAAACAAATATTGCTGAAAGAAGGGATTTACATTCCTGTAATTACCACTCTGCACGGCACAGACATCACTTTGGTAGGACGCGATGCCTCTTTCGAACCCGTAGTTACCTTTAGCATCAACGAATCCGATGGCGTTACGGCTGTTTCAGAAAATCTAAAAGAAGACACCTACAAGCATTTCAACATCACAAAAGACATACGTGTAATCCCCAACTTTGTCGATTTACAACGGTTTTCACGACAGAAAAAAGACCATTTTAAAAATGCAATTTGCCCCAATGGCGAAAAACTTATCGTGCATACGTCAAATTTCAGACCGGTAAAACGAATCGCCGATGTGGTGAATATATTTTCAATTATTCGTCAAAAAATCAACGCAAAATTACTTTTGGTTGGCGATGGCCCTGAAAGGATTAATGCTGAAGCATTGTGCCGCGAACTTTCCATTTCAGACGATGTGAGGTTTTTGGGGAAATTGGATGCGGTAGAAGAAGTGTTGTCGCTAGCAGACTTGTTTCTTTTACCTTCTGAAAAAGAAAGTTTTGGATTGGCGGCACTGGAAGCCATGGCTTGCCAAGTACCCGTCATTTCTTCAAACACTGGAGGCATTCCCGAAATTAATGTGAACGGTGTAACTGGCTTTTTGAGCAATGTGGGCGACGTGCAAGACATGGCAGAAAAGGCGCTGTTTGTATTGGACGAGCAAAATCACAAAGTATTCAAAAAGAATGCGTTGGAGCGAGTACAATTGTTTGACTTAAAAAATGTGCTCCCCTTGTACGAGAATTTTTACAAGGAAATAATTGAAGAATGCAAGGCAGCCGTGGTGTAAAAACGCCTAAAACATATACCCAAAAGTGAAACCAAGTTTTCCAGTAAAATACACTTCGTTTTGTGGTACGTCTTCAAATATCAAACTGTAGGGAAAATATCCCGAACCCGTATTGTATCGGTTGTTTAGTTTGCCAATTGCCAATCCGACAAAAAAATCGAGTGTCCAGCCACGCCTGTCGTCGCGACCACTTATAAAAATGCGGTTCCCTCCTACAATCGCATATTCGAATGCTTTTTGGCCCAGTTTGTAGTTAAATACTTTTTCACTACCTGCAAGTGTGTCGTTGGCAGTGGTGGAAAAATTCATGACTTTGTATCGAAAGCTATGCCCAAAATACAAACTACCCAAACCAGTGTTGGGATGGTAAAATTTCTGCATCAATTCAAAACTATGTCCTTCTTTGGCAATGTACAAAGGCGGCAAAGAGTTTGAACTACTGAAAAAAGGGCTTTTATGAAACGTGTAAATAAATTGAATCCCTAACCTTTCTTCAATGATATATTCGGCACAAAAAGGAATTTGACGGTACACAAACATAGCCAAGGGGTTTGTGCTGAGTAGTAATGCCTTATATTCTGTTATTCGCGGACGGAAATAGCGTATTTTGGACAATCGCCTGCGTTTGGTGCTGGTATTTTTCGAATCATCCTCCATTTTCTTGTTCTTCAGGGTGTCGGCCAAAACTTCTGTTTTCAAGGTATCTTCTACTTCTTGCAAGGGCACGAATACCGTTTGTTTGTCTTCGTAATAGGTGCGATAAAAACCTGCCAATTCCCCTTTTGGCTTGTACAATTTCCAAACCCCAGTTTTTACCCCATTTTGAATCACCCCCTCCATTTTTTTGATTCCATTTGGGTAATAGCCTGTAAATTTCCCTTCTCCGTTTACAAACTGACAGTAACCCTCTATGCTTCCATCTTCGTGGTAATACACCCACGAACCCTCGTTCACCCCCTTTTTGATGTAACCGGTTACTTTCATTTTGCCACTTTCGTAGTATTCCTTGTAAGGCCCCTCGCCCAATTTGAATTGAGATTCGGCTTTAAACTCGCCAGTAGGGTAATACAGTTTCCAAAAACCATCTTTTTCCCCATCCTTATGCGTCCCCTCCATGCTCAAAGCCCCATTTTCGTGGAAATAACGCCAGTTGCCAAAAGGCACACCGTTCAAATACAAGCCTTCGCTGGCCAACAAACCCGTTTCGTGCATAAACTTCCAAAATCCATCTTTGAGTCCGCCGCGTTCCACACCAGTTGCTTTCAGTTTGCCATTTTCGTGGTAATAATTCCACACGCTGTCGCTTTTCCCATTGACTAGCAAACCCTCCATTTTTACCCCGCCCGACTTGTAATACTCTCTGTAAAAACCTTTCCCTTTTTCGTAAAAAGTGAAGGCTTTTGTAGCGCCATCCTCATAAAAATAATACCAGGGGCCAGTTGCTTTATTTTGGACGTAAGTCCCTTTCGATTTCAATTTCCCATTTTCGTAGTATTGCGTCCAATCGCCATTTTTTTGCCCTTTTTCCAAATTCCCTTCCATATTTTTGCCCCCATTTTCATAATAGTAGGTCCAAAATCCGTGGTTTTGAAACTCTTGAATTTCCCCTTTCATGCGCAAAGCTCCATTCTCGTAAAAATATTCCCACAGACCTACAGGCTTGTTCATTTTGTAATTTCCCCTTGATCGTAATTGACCATTATAAAAATATTCCTCGTAAAGGCTGTCGATTACATTTTGATTGTTCCCCAACACATAATACACCACCTGCAACTTGGTTTTTTCGCGGTCATAAAAACGGGTTTTTTGCTTGTGTTGCGCTAGGGCGCAAAAGGAAAAAAAAAGTACCGCACACAAAAAGAGTAGGCGGTACAAGCGAAATATGGAAAGGTTTTTGGACACTAAATTCCTCGATTTCCAAGTAAAAAAGGGCAAATACTACCCAGAAATAATCTTGAGATATTTTTCATTGTTGGTAGCATCTATTGTACGCAATATGTCGTAAGCTTGTTGTTTCTGCTCCGTACTAGCTTGTTGGAATATTTTGACCAATTCTTCAGCCTTGCCATTGAAAAATGACTTGATAAAAACACTTGTAGGCCGCAGTTCAAAGGCTTTTTTGATTTTTCCGATAGATGCCAAAATATGGGCACGAGCAGTATCGGCATTGAAACTAAAATTGTCCAAGCCCAAACGGTGGTATTCGTACACTGCCTCACGAAGCTGAATAAGCTGTTGGTTATTTTGGTTTTCATTCAACCAATAGCGCACATTTTGACCATCGAATGCCTTCCATCCCTTGTAGTTTTGTTGTTGGGCGGTGTTCACTATTTCCAAGGCTTTTTCCAAATAAGGATTGCCTCCCAAATACCCATAGCTGTCGAAATCGATGGCAAGCGCGGTGTAGGCGTAAAAGGCAAGTAAAGATGTAAGGTTGGATGTGAACTGGTTGTCGTTGTAAATCATTTGCTGACCCAAAGCATATTCAAATTCAAAATAGGTATCCACAAAATCCATCAATATAGATTCATAAGATGAGGCGTATACAGGACGCGAGCTCTGAAACTGTGCCGTTCCTTTGAACTGGTTTTGGGAGGGCACTTCTCTGATGGTGATGTACAAATTACACGACAAGCGTTCTTCGGGTTTGAACTGAATCTTTGTCCATTTGTTGGTATTCAAAAAGGTGCTAATCTGCACTTGCATATCGCGGAAAAAAGCCTTGTCGGTATAGCTGCCCGTTCCAGTTTCTTTTATTTGCTCGGAATCTACAATCACATTTACTTTTAGCTCTTGTGCCTGAAGGCTAAAAAAAACGGGGATATAGGCCAATAACAAGGCGATTTTTTTCATGGAATGAATGTCAATATTTTGGTTACGATGTCTTCTGCTACTGCGTATTTTGGTTTCAAATCATACGCTGTCTTTTGGTTATACTTGTCGAAAATGGTCACTTTGTTGGTATCGTGCTGAAAACCAGCACCTTGTTCGCTCATGGAATTTAGCACTACAAAATCTAGATTTTTTGCCAAAAGCTTCTTTAAAGCGTTTTGTTCCTCGTCTTGTGTTTCCAAAGCAAAACCAACTGTCACTTGGTGTGGTTTTTTAACCTTTCCCAACTCTTTGGCAATGTCTTTTGTCTTGACCAATTCCAAATGTAAGATTTCTTCCTCCTTTTTTATTTTCTCTTTCGATAGATTTTTTGGTGCATAGTCGGCCACGGCGGCTGCAAATACGGCAATATCGGTCTCGGGAAAGTATTTTGAAGCTTGGGCAAACATTTCTTCTGCTGATGTTATGCTCACTAAAGTCACATTGAGATGCGAAGGTTTCAACGCTGTAGGCCCCGAAACGAGCAACACTTCTGCCCCTTTTTCGGCGAGGTTTTCGGCAATGGAAAAGCCCATTTTGCCGCTGGAATGATTGCCAATGTACCGCACAGGATCCAAGGCTTCGTAGGTAGGCCCAGCTGTGACCAAGGCTTTTTTGCCTTTCAATGGCAAATGTGGAGAAAAGAATTCTTCCAATTTCAGCGCAATTACCTCGGGCTCTTCCATGCGCCCTTGGCCTACTAGGCCACTTGCCAGCTCGCCGTACTTGGCTTCTATGACCTTATTTCCAAACGATAGCAGCTTTTTAAGATTTTGCTGAAATGTTGGGTGTTGATACATGTCCAAATCCATGGCTGGACACACAAATACAGGGCATTTGGCAGATAAATAGGTGGCCAACAGCAAATTGTCGCAAACACCATTTGCCATTTTGGCAACGGTATTGGCACTAGCCGGTGCTATGAGGTATACATCTGCCCACTCGCCCAATTCCACATGATTGTTCCAAATGCCGCCATCGACAAACTCGGAATAAACAGGGTTTTTTGAAAGAGTAGAAAGTGTGAGGGGTGTTATAAATTCAAAAGCCGAAGAAGAGGCTATGACCTTTACTTCGGCTTGTTTTTTTACGAGTTCGCGAATGAGTATTGCCGACTTATATGCCGCAATACTGCCCGTAATGCCCAAAAGGATTTTCTTTCCCTTCAGCATGTAACAGATTAAACTTCTTCCGTCTCGGGCTTGCGGAAATAGACTTTATCCTCGATAAATTCTTCCAAAGCAACCATAGAAGGCTTTGGCATACGCTCGTAGTATTTGGATATTTCTATTTGCTCACGGTTTTCAAATATTTCTTCCAAATTATCTTCTTTGGTGGCAAATTCAGACAGCTTGTTGCCAAGCTCTTCTTTCAATTTGGTGGAAATTTGTCTAGCCCTTTTGGATATGATGGCGATAGACTCGTACACGTTTTCTGTTTCCTTACCTAGTTCGATAACATCTCTGGTAATGATAGAAGCGTTTGCTACTGGTTTCATAGGATTTGATACAAGGGTGCAAATATAGGAATCTTTTTGTTGAAATTAGACACATTTTTAGGTTACGTGATTTCTCTGAAATCTTAAAAAAATTCTTTCACCTTTTCGAAAAAGCTTTTTTCCCCTTTACCCGGGTTGGGGTGGAAGTTGGGCGAATCGCGCAAAGATTCCAGAATTTCCTTTTCCTGTGGGCTTAAATGCTTGGGTGTCCAAACATTGACGTAGATAAGCTGGTCGCCTTTTTGGTAGGAATTTAGGTCTTTAATCCCTTTGTCTTTTAAGCGTAGTATTTTACCACTTTGCGTTCCTGGGTCGATTTTAATTTTGACATTTCCGCCTATGGTAGGCACTTCTACGCTGGTGCCTAGGGCGGCATCTACAAAGTTTACGTGAAGATCATACACAATGTTGTTGCCTTCGCGTTTCAGGTTAGGATGTTCTTCCTCTTCAATTAAAATAATCAAATCGCCGGCCATTCCACCTCTGGGTGGCATATTACCCTTGCCGCTCATGCTCAATTGCATGCCATCGGCCACGCCAGCAGGCACTTTTATGGCTATTACTTCTTCTTCAGCTGTTACGCCTTCTCCATGACAGGTGCCACATTTTTCTTTTACAATCTTACCTTCTCCGTGGCACACCGGGCAAGTGCTGGTTGACATCATTTGCCCTAAAATGGTATTGGTTACCCTGCGTACCTGTCCCGAACCGTTGCAGTTCGAACAAGATTGCAAAGCCGATCCGTTTTTGGCTCCTGTGCCGTTGCACGATTTACAACCCACATTTCGTTTGACTTTTATCTTCTTTTCTACCCCTTGGGCAGCTTCTTCCAAGGTAAGTTTTAGTTTAATGCGCAAGTTGGAACCCTGGCGCACACCAGCGCGACCTCCTCGGCCACCTCCAAAAAAACCTTCGAAACCACTCCCACCAAACACATCACCAAACTGAGAGAAGATGTCTTCCATGTTCATGCCACCGCCCGAGAAACCTCCGCCGCCACCCATGCCTTGATGGCCAAACTGGTCGTAGCGGGCTTTCTTCTCAGAATTACTCAATACATCGTAGGCCTCGGCGGCTTCCTTGAACTTTTCTTCAGCCTTTGGGTCATCAGGGTTCTTGTCGGGGTGGTATTTGATGGCAAGCTGACGGTATGCCTTCTTGATTTCGTCGGCAGAGGCATTACGGCCAACACCCAATATTTCGTAATAATCTCTTTTGGAAGCCATGTTGTACTGTTAATTACTAATTAACGGTTATTAATTAATCAATTGCCTATCACCACTTTTGCGTAACGAATCAGTTTTTCGTTTAGATAATATCCTTTCTCTAACTCGTCTACTATTTTTCCTTTTTGGTCTTCGGAAGGTGCAGGAATTTGGGTCACAGCTTCATGCAGTTCGCTATCGAATTCAGTTCCAAGGCTATCTAGTGCTTTCAAACCTTTTTGCTCGAGTGTGCGAGTGAGTTTGGAAAAGACCAAGTTCACACCCTCTTTCAGAGCTTCTATGCTTTGCGCCGATTCAAGCGATTTGTTGGTCCTATCCAAATCATCTAGAATGGGCAAAAGGGCTACCATCAACTCGCGGTTGGCCGTTTGCATGGTTTCAATTTTTTCTTTCGAAGTACGCCTTTTGTAATTGTCAAATTCAGAATACAGACGAAGGTATTTGTCCTTCATTTCTGCCAATTCGGCTTCTAATTTTTCTGACTCAGCGGCAGATGATTCTGTTTCCTCGGCAACATTGTCCGTTTGTTCTTCCAAGTTTTCAGCCAGAGTATCTTTTTCTTCGTTCATTACGGAATCGTTTTGTTGGTCTGACACAAAAGTACAACAATGTTGCCAAATGGCTCGATTGTGACAGAATGACAGCAACCAAATTATATAAAATTAACTACCTAACTCCAATTTCAAGAATTTGCCCGTATAGCTCTCTTTTACTTTTATTATTTCCTCGGGAGTGCCTTCGGCAATAATTCTTCCCCCGCCGTGGCCTCCTTCTGGCCCCAAGTCTATGATATGGTCGGCCACTTTTATCACATCCAAATTGTGTTCGATAATGAGCACGGTGTTCCCTTTCTCTACCAGTTTGTTCAAGATGTCGAGCATGTGTTGGATGTCTTGAAAGTGGAGACCAGTGGTGGGTTCGTCTAATATATAAAATGTTTTTCCGGTGTCTTTGCGCGAAAGTTCGGTGGCCAATTTCACGCGTTGGGCTTCACCGCCCGAAAGAGTGGTGGCGTGCTGCCCCAAGGTGATGTAGCCGAGGCCAACTTCTTTCAGAGTTTGTATTTTGCGGACTATTCGGGGTTGGTTTTCAAAAAACTCTACTGCCTGTTCCACAGTCATGTCCAACACATCGGAGATGGATTTGCCCTTGAAACGCACTTCCAGGGTTTCTCTATTGTAGCGCTTGCCCTTGCAGGTTTCGCAAGGAACGTGGATATCGGGCAGAAACTCCATTTCGATAAGCCGCATGCCTGCTCCTTCGCAGGTTTCGCAGCGTCCTCCTTTTACATTGAACGAAAAGCGGCCTTGGTCGTACCCCCTTATCTTCGATTCGGGAAGCTGGGTAAAAAGGCTTCTGATTTCTGTAAAGACTCCCGTGTAAGTAGCTGGATTTGAGCGAGGAGTGCGCCCAATAGGAGATTGGTCCACTTCTATAACTTTGTCTATAAATTCTAGTCCTTCTATTTTTCCGTAGGGCAATGGGCTTGTCTTACTATTAAAAAAATATTGGTTCAGAATAGGGTATAAAGTGTGGTGAATCAATGAAGATTTTCCACTGCCTGATACGCCCGTGACGCATACCATTTTGCCCATCGGAATAGTGAACGTGACATTTTTCAGATTGTGTCCTGTGGCATTGCGAAGCATGAGACTTCCATCTGTTTGCTTGCGGACTTTCTTTTCTAAGTTCACTGTTTTCTTTCCGCTCAGGTAGTCGCCCGTAAGGGTGCCTAGTTGTAGAAAATCGCTTGGGGTGCCTTGGGCAACTATGGAACCGCCGTGGCGTCCTGCTCCCGGACCTATGTCCAACACATAATCGGCAGCCATCATCATGTCTTTGTCGTGTTCCACCACTAAGACAGTGTTGCCTATGTCGCGCAAGTTGCGTAGAGCTTCGATGAGTTTTACATTGTCGCGTTGGTGCAGGCCGATGCTTGGTTCGTCCATTATGTAAAGAACCCCCACTAGTTGGGTGCCAATTTGTGTGGCCAAACGAATGCGCTGTGCTTCGCCTCCCGACAATGTGCCCAACTGCCTGTCGAGCGTGAGGTAATCCAACCCTACATCCAACAAAAAATGGATGCGCTTGCGTAACTCTTTTAAAATCTCGTTGGCTATTTGCCTTTGCTTGTCGTTTAGTCTTTTCTCCAAATGAGCAAACCATTCGAATAACTGTGCGATATCCAACGCCGCAAGATTCGAAATGTTTTTGCCATCAATAAGGTAGTGGAGCGACTCCTTTTTTAATCTTTGTCCATTGCACTCGTGGCAGGTCACAATTTTGGCAAAACTCGCCGCCCATTCCCGCACTTTGTCCGATTCAGAGTGTAATTGTTTATGAACCAAATTTATCACACCTTCAAAAGGTTCCATTTTCTGTGCCAAGGCACTTCCCTCAATGCCATTCAAAATTAGCTGCAAGGCTTCTTCAGGCAGGTCTTTGATGGGGGTGGAAACATTTTTCTTGAAGTGTTTTAGTATTTCTTGTATTTGGCGAAAGGCCCAAATATCTCGGTATTCGCCCAACGGGGCTATGCCGCCTCGCGAAACGCTGAGATCTGTATCGGGAATGGCTAGTTCAAGAGCAATGATTTGTTCTTTGCCCAATCCGTTGCAACATGGGCAAGCACCTGCTGGCGAATTGAATGAAAAAATATTGGGAGCTGGCTCGTCGTACGACAATCCAGACTCAGGATCCATTAGAAATTTGGAATAATAGTGCAGGTCGTCAACCTTTTCGGGATTCATGGCAAGAATGACCCCCTTGCCGTGCAGCATAGCCTGAGCTACCGACTGTGAGATTCGGAAACGGTCTTCTTGTTTTACCACAATACGGTCTACCACCAGTTCGATGTTGTGCGTTTTGTAACGGTCTACCTGCATTTTAGACTTCAAATCGGTTACTTCGCCGTCTATGCGCATCTTGGTAAAACCTTTTTTGGCAAATTCGTCGAATAGCTCTCTGTAATGTCCTTTTCGCTGCCTGACCAAAGGTGCCAAAAGCATCAGTTTTTGTCCGTCGAAGGTTTTCAGCAAGCTATCGATGATTTGGTCTTCTGACTGACGCACCATCTTTTTGCCAGTCAAATAAGAAAAAGCCTCGCCGGCACGTGCATACAACAGCCGAAGAAAATCATAAATCTCAGTGGTAGTTCCCACCGTAGAGCGTGGGTTGCGAGAGGTC
>JBIKRJ010000136.1:0-6628 GCA_044349205.1 Cytophagales bacterium
GGAATCAATCTGTAAAATCCTGCATCGCAGGAATAAGCAATGCGTTCTATCCACTGCGATTTTATTCGGTTCTTCGGAAATATTTTGGCTAGCTCATTCAGGATGGAAGACATATTCAAATACTTCAAGAAGTTTTACAAGTATAACCTTTTATGCGCTAGGTCAAGATAGGGAATGGTATAATTGGCAAGGGAATATTTTCCAAAAAACATTATTTAACATAATGTAAATTATACAACTAAAATTAAGAAAAAACCACTTAATGGATTTAAAACGACAATTGGAACATGGCATCGTAGGCAACATCGTGAATACGGCTTCGGATATTTTGGTTCAGCAACTTTTTGTTTTCGGCAGTTGGATATGTGCGGTTCGAAAGAAAAATGTAAAGTAAATTTTTATCAGGATCCATCCACACGCAAGTTCCTGTAAAACCCGAATGTCCAAAGGTTTTGTATGATGCTTTTTCTGATGTGGGACCACCTTTTTCCAACGAAGGTTTGTCCCAGCCCAAACCTCGGCGATTGAAATAATAATGTGCTTTGGTAAATTCTTGAATGGTTTCGCTTTTAAAGAAAGTAATGCCATTGTATTCGCCACCGTTCAATAACATTTGCATTAGAACGGAAAGGTCATGCACATTTGAAAAGATGCCTGCGTGACCTGCAACACCACCCAACATGGCAGCACCTTGGTCGTGCACGGTTCCTCTAATTTCCTGAAACCTGAAGTAATTGTCGATTTCAGTGGGTGCTACTTGTTGCGAAGGAATTCGTTGTAATGGATTAAATCCGAGGTATTTCAAACTAAGCGGTTCGTAAAAATATTGTGACAGGAAATCTTGAATGGGTTGTTGCAAAATGCGTTCACAGATGGCGCGCATAATGTAAAAACCGATGTCGCTGTACACGTAGCCGTGGCAATCGTTGTTTTCTTTTATGGGCAGCAAATCCGATTTGATAGTCCATTTCCAAATGGAATCGGGCAAATAAGTGTTGGCATAAAATTTGGACGATACCGGGATGGTAAAATCGTAATATTGCTCATTGCAGTATAGATAATCGTTTGGCGTCTTTTGAACCAAGGTGCGTTTCCAGTGATCCAAATAGGCTTGCAGCCCCGCCTGATGGCTGAGGACTTCTTGTACAATAAGATGCTCTTTGTTAGTTCCTTTCAATTCGGGCAGGTAATAACCGATGGTACTATCCAAACAAAGGCGTTTTGTTTCGTACAAGTGCATAATAGCCAAAGTGGTAGCTGCTACTTTGGTTATAGAAGCCAAATCGTATACGGTATTGTCTTTTACCGAATCGCGCGGATTGTAATTCAACGAACCAAAATTTTTGTTGTACACCACAGTGCCGTTTCTGGCCAGCAAAATTTGGCAGCCTGGCATCGCTTTATCTTGAATAGCTTTCGTCGCAATGGTGTCAATTTTAGCTAGTTTTTTACTGTTCATGCCCACACTTTCGGGTATGGAATAACGAAACAGATTGACCGCTTCGGTTTTCACCCCCTCTCCTTCCGAAATACTGCTGCAAGCGGTCACAGGCAATGTACCACTGGCTTGTAATGCGCCGAAAAGTACTTGTGGCGCAATTTTTCGTGTTGTTTGATTGTCTTCGTAGCCACAAACCAAGTGGTCTATATTTTCAAAATTGCGTAGTGAGTAAGGATTGCCAAGTACTACCAATACCACTTTGGTTTTTGTTGCCAAATTCTGGACAAATTGTATGGTATTTTGGCCTATGTTATAGTTTTTACTGCGTTGGTTATTCAGTTCGTGCAAGCTCACCACCACGGTTTGGAACACAGCAAGCGAGTCTATCAAGCTATTGTAATCAAAATCGGCCATCGCCTTTTTATCTACCGCATAGTTTTTGAAGTCGGCATATTTGCCCAGTGTTTTCTGAAAAACATTTTCTTTTTCTAAGCCAATTGCAACTGAAGCCATTTTGAATGATTTGACATTTTTCAGCGGTAGCAAATCTTCTTTATTCCGCACAATAGTGAATGCTTCTTCATACATTTTTACACGCAGTGCTTGTGCAGTAGAATTGTTTAAATCTTCATACAAACTATCGATTTTAACCTGTTGTTTTTCAGTAAGTTTAAGCCAATATTTAGACATCAATATTTTCCTTACTCTTTTATCCAATTCTTTTCTGAGGCTTTTCTTTTCTTCTACGGTTTCTTTTATCAAAGCCATGGCTTTTGGCACATTTTCTGAAAATAGCAACACATCGTTTCCAGCCTTAAATGCCAAAAGGTCCACTTCGCCCGGTTTATAAAACTTACTCACTGCTTTCATGTTCAGGGCGTCGGTAAATACAATTCCTTCAAAATTCAGCTTGTCTTTCAATAGGTCGCTTACGATGTTGTGCGACAAGGTGGCGGCCATATTTTCTTGGTCGTCGTAGGCAGGTGTATTGATGTGGGCAATCATAATGCTGCCTATGCTGTCTTTTATCAGTTTTTTGAATGGATAAAGTTCAAGCGATTCTATTCGCTTTTTGTCTTGTTTGATAACAGGCAGCGAAAGATGCGAGTCGGTATCGGTATCGCCGTGGCCTGGAAAATGTTTGGCACAAGCCAGCACTTTATGATCTTGCAAGCCCCGCATGTAGGCGCTTCCTTTGATGGCTACTTTTTCTTTGTCCTCGCCAAAAGAGCGATAACCGATAACGGGATTGTCGGGGTTGCTGTTGACATCTACCACAGGCGAAAAACTGATGTGAACACCCAGTCTGCGGCATTGATAGGCCATTTGCTTGCCCATTTTGTAAATGAGCGAATTGTCTTGCAGGGCACCCAGCGTCATTTGTTTGGGAAAACTAATGGTGCTATCCAACCGCATTCCAATTCCCCATTCGGCATCCATACCAATCCAAAGTGGAATGCTGGCCAAAGACTGGTATCGATTGGTGAGTTTGGCTTGTCTAAGTGGGCCGCCTTGGAAAAAGATAAGCCCTCCCAAATGGCAATGCGTGATGAGGGAATCGAGGTGGCGATAATGTTGTTCGTTTTTGTTGGAATAGGCCGCCACCATAAAGAGTTGCCCAATTTTTTGATCCAAACTCATACAATCGAACACGCTGTCCACCCATTCTTTTTGCGATAGACGGGTTTGTCCGACTGAAAACAGGGAAAAATGAAGGAAAAACAAGGAAAAGAAAAATAGCTTTTTCACAAATAAGTTGATGAAAGTCGTGTTTTTTTTGTCAAAAGGGACTTATTTCAAGTTTTTTAAGATGTCGGTGACAATGATTTTCTCCAAAATGGCTTTGTCTTTGACATCGAATACTTTTGACTTATACAATCCTTTTATTTTTTTATAATTGTCTTTTTCACGCAAACTCACCGACTCTTTGTTTGTAAGCATCATCCAATGTTCTTCTTTGGCATAGGTTTTGTGAAAGACATTGATTTTCAGTTCGTTTTTCAAATAATTATCCCTTAGTTCCTCGCTTTCAAAGTCTCTAATTCCCCCAATTTTGTCGTAGATAGTTTGCGAAACCACAAAACGGTTGATGTTGTATTTACCACCTTCGTCCATGTGAAAAACAGATGGATTTATATTGATGTAATAGGATAAAATAGCTTCTGGTTGAATGTATTCCGATTTGTATTCGCGTGTTCTCACCATCACATATTGTTCTTTTTGAAATGGAGCATGCACCGCATCGATGGCTTTTTGGTCTTTTTGGGCCACCGCGGCATTCAGTCGGTTTTGGGCATTTTCGTCCCACGCGGTACTGCCCAGTTTTATTTCTTGAATGTTTGGAATGTGTAAGGTTACATCGGGAAAAACGGCTTGTATTTTTTTTCCAAGTTCGGTGGCGCGTGCCAGTGCCAACATTTTGTTGTTTTCAACCGTGGTTTTGCCCGAAATAGAAGAGCCGTCGGGTTTTATGTTGTTGTTGGGTTTGCTGGGGTCAAAACTTGTGGGAATTTGCGAAGCACTGCCTATAATCTCAAGTTCTACCCCCTCTCCTTTTGTATTGGCGCCCAAATAAGACCGAATTTTTTCGACCACTTTTTTGAATTCTTCCTGGCCGTCGGCTGTAAAATCGGTCATGTTGTTCTCAAACTGTTTAAAAGCAGGAATTTCCAGTTTAAGGTCGGTCGTTTTTATCACATTGAACTTTATCACATTGGTACCGCGGCTTATGCGCACTATTTTAGACAGGTCGTCTTTGGGTTTTTTGCCATCGCGTACTGTTTTCGCTTTCCTGAAATCGGGACAATCGTTGCTGGGCTGAGCTAGGGTGTAGTAGCTACCGATGCAAAAAAGAAGCAAGTAAATATTCGATAGAAAGCACCTTGTCATCGGAAATGGCTGTTCAACATACTTGTACAAATATAAAGGCATATCCTTAAATGAAATACTCAAGTTTGAAATAGCTTTTCTATCTAGCAGAACAAAAACTTAGTACTTTTAGGTCTTTTCGAGGCAAAATGTTGCTAAAAGTTGACAATCTATTTTTTGATCGTTCTGGTGTAAACGTGCTGAAAGACATTTCGTTGGAAGTGCCTTCGGCCAAGATCACTTGTGTGTTGGGTGCCAATGGTTCAGGAAAAAGCACTTTGCTAGGCTTGTTGGCGGGTATGCTCGAACCAAGTTCTGGAACCATTTATTTGGAAGAAAAACCTGTTTTGGGGCCCGAGCATACCTTAGTCAAAGGGCATCGTCAAATAGCGTTGGTACGCCAAGATGCAAGACTGACGCCTTTTGCCACAGTGCGCGAAAATCTGAAGCATGTGTTGCGCATGCACGATGAAGGATATCAGGAAGAAAAAATAAACGAATTGTGCGAAGTACTTGGTTTGCAAAACTATTTGGAAAGAACCGTGAAATTTCTTTCAGGAGGCGAGCAACAAAGGGTGGCTATTGCATCGGCTTTGGCTTCCAATCCTTTGTTGTTGCTTATGGACGAGCCATTTAGTCAAACCGACTTGTTTTTGAAACAAGAATTGAAACATTACTTGTTTGATGTAGTAAACAAATTGGGCACTTCTCTCCTATTTGTCACGCACGACCCCAATGAAGCGCTTTCTATGGCCGACCATATATTGATTTTACACGAGAGTCGTATAATCGAACAAGGCAATGGCCGCAGTTTGTACTCCCTTCCGCACCAAAAAGCTACCGCCCGGCTCACAGGCTACTGCAACTTTGTATCCTTGAATTTTGATTTTTTCAAAGGCGCACATATTATTGATAATGAATACCTTATTCGTTCCGAGCAACTCTTTTTTACCAAAGAAAAAGTAGAAAATTCGATTGAAGCAGTAGTGCAAAAAACCGAGTTTTCGGGATTTTACTTGGGTTTGCATTTGTATATCCCAAGTTTAGGAATCACTCTTTTTGGCACTTTGCCATCTAATCAAGAAAAATATGGGAATGACGAAAAAGGCTGGCTTTCATTCTTGAAAAATTGACAACATATACACAGCACATTCAAACATTCATTTTATGCAAGGATTTCCCTTTTATTCAAGCTTACTATTTTGTTTTTGTTTAGTTCAACAACTTGTGGCTCAGTCGCCTGACAAAGCCTATCATTTGTTGGTAGGTACCTATACCGACGAAGGCAGCGAAGGATTGTATGTGTACAAATTTGACATAAACACGGGCAAGGCAACCTTTGAAAGCGTGGTGACTTTGCCCAACCCTTCCTTTCTTGCCTTAAGCGCCGACCAGCAGTATGTGTATGTGGTGGAAGAGGAAAAAGAGAAACCCAAAGTAGATGCTTTTCGATTCGATGCGGCTACTGGCAAACTTACTTTTCTGAACAGCCAACCTTCTGGAGGGGCGCACCCCTGTTATGTAGCAACCGATAAAAAGGGTCGGAAAGTATATGTAGGCAATTATACGGCAGGCAATTTCAGCGCTTTTTCCATTTTGCTAAATGGTGCGTTAGATACTGTGCACCAAATGGTTGTGCACCAAGGCAAAGGGGTGAATGCCGAAAGACAAGAGTCGCCCCATGTGCACGCCACAGCGCTTTCGCCCGATGAAAATTACCTTTTTGTTCCCGATTTGGGTATTGACAAGCTATATGTGTACCCTGTTCAGCACGAAAAAAAGTATCCTATCGACACCAAAAGCTCAATTTATGCCAAAATAGAAGATGGTGGCGGCCCTCGCCATGTAGCCTTTCATCCCAATGGTCTATATCTGTATTTGGTTCACGAGCTCACGGCCAAAGTATCGGTATTTGCGCTTGAAAATTTTGGCAAACTAAAGTTCAAACAGACTGTCGAGATGAATTCCCTCGATTTTAAAGGAAAAAGCAGCGCTGCCGACCTGCACGTTTCGCCCGATGGCAAATTTCTGTACGCTAGCAATCGTGGCGATGCCAACCAAATAGTGGTATACGCCATAGATTCCAAAACCGGCAAACTGAATGTACGGTCTAGGCACTCTACTTTGGGAAAAACTCCCCGCAATTTTGTGATTGAACCTTCGGGAAAATATTTGTTGGTCGCAAACCAAGGTAGCAACAAAATTGTGGTGTTTGAACGCAACAGTAAAACCGGATTTTTACAACCTACTGGCCATGTTATAGAAGTGGGCAAGCCTGTGTGTTTGGTTTTAGCCAATCTAAAAAATTAGTGTAAAAAA
>JBIKRJ010000137.1:0-6519 GCA_044349205.1 Cytophagales bacterium
CAAACCAATAGCTACACTTTATACACGCCATCTGTACTAAATTGGGGTGTGGCCATTTTTGCAGGTAAAAAAGGGTTTATTACTGGCGAAGTGGAATATGTGGATTATGCAACCGCCACACTATCGGGTAAGCAAAAAATCAATTATCTAGATGCAAACAAGAGCGTTGCTAAAAATTTGGCAAGTGTCTTGAATTTCAAAGTTGGAGCCGAACTGCGCTCTGAATATTTGCGATTTAGGGCGGGTTATTCTTATCAACCAATTGTTTATCAGGCAATTGTTACCGATTTGGACAGGCGAATTAGAAGTTCGGACGCCGATGTTATTTCTTTGGGTGTTGGATTCAGAAACGAACAATATTATTTGGATTTCGCATTTAACAAAACTCAATTCACCAGCAACTACGCACCATATTTGATGCCACTCAAAAATCCAACTGATTTGAAAGGTACAGAACCCAACATTTCGATAGAAAACAAGCTTTATACCATTACCTTGGGAGGCGGCGTGTTTTTCTAGGCACTATTGTTGGTGGTTTTTGAACAATTTATTCGTTTTCTCTTGTTCCATCATGCGAACTAAAACGAAGAGCATAGATGCCAATTTTTCAGGACTTTCCGCAAGTTGGGTATCAATCGAAAAGTCGGCTTTGGAGTAATAAGGAAGTCTTTCCGCCAGTTTTTGAACGAGAAAAATGCTAAGTTCTTCTTTCGTCTTTCCTTTCAGCATAGGCCTTTGGCTGTAGTCACTCTCAAAAAGCCTTTCCGCAATGACCGAAACGGGGGTGTATAAAAATATGCTTAGGCCTTCTGCTTTAATAAAGTCCATGCTTTCCAAATAACATGGAGTGCCGCCGCCCGTAGCCACCACATAGCTTTCGCCTTTGGTGGTTTTTTTTAGAAATTTATTTTCAAGTTTTCTGAAATATTCTTCCCCATCTTTTTCAAAAATGTCTTCAATAGTTCGGTTGGTTTCGAATTGAATTATTTCGTCAAGGTCGCTAAAAGCATAGGACAACTTGTTTGCAAGTAGTTTGCCTACTTTGCTTTTTCCAGTGCCGGTCAATCCTATCAGATAAATGTTCATGCTTCTTGCGATTCTTTGGTACGGCAAAATAAAGTGCAATCTTTTGAAAAGACCAATTCTTAGTTATTTCAAATCTAATAATTTAGGTGTTTTCAATACATGACAGATCAAAAACAAAGACAAAATATCGCAAAAAAATGATTTTTTTGCTGCTTTTTTATGGGCAAAGCCTATCTAATGGCTCTCAGCTTCTAAGCTTGCATACAATTTCTTGTAGAAATCTACCCCTTTGTCCAAAGAAAAATATTCTTCTGCTGCCTTTCTAAGCTCGTTTTTGTCGGTTGGTTTGGCTAGGAGTGCTGCAATGCAGGCTTCAATTTCTTCTTTCGACCAATTAGCCAAAGTAAGCCCTGAAATTGGGTAGTTTTTGAAAATGGATTCTATGTCGCCTATTTCAGCAGGTGAAATAACAGGAAGGCCACAAGCCCAATATTCGCCAAGTTTTGTTGGGCAACGGCCAATATTTGAAAAAGATCTCTTGTAATAAAGGAAAGCTAAATCGCATATAGCCAAATGTTTTCCTACCTCTTTATAGTTAACCGACAAAAGAATTGTTTTGTCGGGCAAAGGCACAGTTTCTGCAAGTTTGTCTTTGGAAAGAATAATGCAGTAATGTTGTGGCGACATTTGCAAATAGGTATGCACAAACAGCATAATATCTTCTATGGGATAGTTGCCACCCAAGGCACCGCTATACACCAATATTTTTGAGTCAAGCGGAAAACCAAGCTCTTTTTTGAGCAAAGCTTTTTCTCCAACTGGCATTTGGTTGAAAAGTTGAAGGTTGGTGCAAGTGGCCACTACTCCAATTTTAGCTTCTTTTTTATATCCTTTTTCTACGATTTCCTTTTTTCCGGCTTCGGTTAGTGAAACGGTAAAATCAGAATGGATGAAAAAATCCTTTTCTTTTTGCTTAAAAAAATTGTATACTGGCTTGAATAAAAAGTTAGTCCAATGGCCACTTTCCAGTTTTTCGTCGGGCCACCAGCCGCGCATGTCAAAAATGAATTTACAGCCCAAAACGTTTTTTGCTTTTTCGCCCAGCAAGGCCGAAATATAACCTCGGCAATGAATTATGTGAATATATTTTGATGTGTGTATCTCTTTTATTTTTTTCCACGCTACCCAAAGGTCGTAAAGGGTGGACAATACAGGCGGATTTTTGGTATAAAAAATGGGCTTCCAATCGATGTGAGAGGCTTTGCAAGTGGCCGAAATGTCTTCACCCAATTTTTCGTATGTGCTTCTTTTTTCGAACGATACTATAGTAACGCTTAATTCTTTGGACGCTATTTTTTGTTGATATGCTAGAATTTGGGACTGACCCAAAGCATCGGTCAAACCATCGTAACTTAAATATAAAACATGAAAAGCCATTTTGAATGGAAGAGAATCGCCAATATTCGGAAAAACTTTTGGAGTTTTTATACCTTTGCGCCCCGTGTACGACTATTTGCAAAAAGAAAGAGCCTGCCAACTTATACAACTCGCCCTAGTAGAGGATGTGGGCAGAGGCGATTTTACCTCCCTTGCCTGCATTCCAGCCGATATAGAAAACAAGGCCAATTTGTTGGTAAAAGATATAGGCGTTTTGGCAGGAATTGAAGCAGCAAGATGGGTTTGTGAAGTTGTTGACAAGAACATTTCTTTCGAACAATATTCAGAAGAAGGGAGCAGAATAAAGCCAGGTGACATAGCTTTTTCTATAAGGGGAAATTCTCGGTCTATTTTAAAGGCCGAACGCTTGCTGTTAAACATTATGCAGCGCATGAGCGGCATTGCCACTTACACCTATTCGCTGGTAGAAAAGATTGCCCACACCAATGCTCGATTGCTCGATACACGCAAAACAACTCCCAATTTTAGGCTTTTCGAAAAATGGGCGGTAAAAATAGGGGGCGGACATAACCATCGCTATGGCCTTTTCGACATGATATTGTTGAAAGACAACCATATTGATGTGGCGGGAGGAATTGAAAATGCGCTGCTGGAAACAAGAAGATTTCTTCAAGAATCGGGAAGGGAAATTGAGGTTGAAATTGAAGTGAGAAACCTTGAAGAACTTAAACAAGTGTTGCAAATAGGAGGTGTAAAAAGGGTTATGTTCGACAATATGACCCCCGAAATATTAAAAATAGGGGTAAAGATGGTAGATGGAAAAATAGAAACGGAGGTTTCGGGTGGTGTTAATGAAGACACTATTGTGGCTTTGGCCGAAACTGGAGTCGATTTTATTTCGGTAGGCAAACTTACCCATTCGGTCAAAAGCCTTGACTTAAGTCTGAAAGCGATTTAAAAATTTAATCATATAGGGAACTAAAAAAAACACATCATGACAATCAAGACGAAAAAGTATCAGCTTAAGAAAAAAGATTATGTAAAAATGGCGATGTGGCAGCTGCTGCGCAAAACCTGGTGGTATGGTTTTGGTCCATTGGCATTTGTGGTGTTGGGTTTTTTTGTTCCGTTTGGCAGTTGGTACATAGCTACAGGTCTTGTGGTGGCTTTTCTTTATTTATTGTTTTGGTTCATACAGTTTATGGGAGTCACCCAAATGGAGCAAAACAAGGTCATGTTCGAGCGATTGACCTATGAAATAGATTCCCGATTTGTAGTTATAAAACTGAATGCCAAACAAGGCATGCAAATGAATTGGGATATGATAAAGTCGGCCGAAAAAAATAAAGACGCTTTCCTGCTTGTTGTAAACAAGGCGCAGTTCTTGTATTTCCCTTTTTCCATGTTCAATTCAGACCATGACTTGAAATTCATGGAGGCTTTGCTCAAAAGAAAAAATTTGTTGGCTTAGGTTTACATTACTTCCAGCACCAATCCCTTCAAATAATCACCTTCGGGGTGGTAAATGTTGATGGGATGGTCGGGGCCCTGGCTCAAATGGTGCAAAATGCGCACCTTTCTTCCCGAATCTGCAGCTGCGCCAAATACTATTTTTTGAAATAAGTCCCTGCTTATGTGTTGCGAACAGGAGAAAGTAAAAAGCAATCCTCCTTTCTCTATGATACGCATGGCCGATAGGTTGATGTCTTTGTACCCTCTTGAAGCTTGTGGCACACTTCGAATGTCTTTACAAAAAGCTGGAGGGTCTAACACAATAAGGTCGTAATGCTCCTCTTTTTTACGCAAAAAATCGAAACAATCGGCAGCAATCCCATTGTGCTGCGTTGCGAATCCATTTAGTTCGGCATTCAGTTTGGCGTTTTCTATGGCTTCTTTTGAAATATCGACCGAAGTTACTTTTTCAGCACCGCCTGCGAGGGCATACATGGAAAATCCCCCTGTGTACGAAAAGCAGTTTAAAACTTTCTTGTTTCTAGAATAAGCAGAAAGTAGTTTTCTGTTTTCCCGTTGGTCGAGAAAAAAACCAGTTTTTTGGCCTTTTATCAAATCGACCGAAAATTTCAAGCCATTTTCTGTGACCACAGTGTATTGTGGGCCAGCTTCGCCCAGCCAGCCTTGTGTCCAATTTGAATAAGCTGGGCTTTTGCTGAATACATATTGATATCCTAAGGTAAGTAGTGCGTTGTGCACAATTTCCCTCAAATGCCAAGTGCCGGTTATTCTAAATTGCACTACTGCGGATTCGTTGTACACATCAATGATCAAGCCGGGCAAAAAATCTCCCTCGGCGTGTACCAATCTGTAGCAGTTTGTATTGTTGGGTAGCAATTGTTTTTTGAAAGCATACGCCTGTTGCATTTTTTGAGTCCAATAAGCCGTGTCGATTGTAATAGGGTATTGACTGAACTCGAAAACTCGACAGGCTATTTGACTTTTGTACTCAATAAAGCCATAGCCAATCAACTTTTCTTGGTAGTCTACTATTTCTGCGATGCGGTCTTCTCCAGTTTCGGGAAGAGTTTCAACCGCTCCGCTGAATATCCAAGGATGAAAACGTAGCAAAGATTTCTCCTTTCCTTTTTTGATTTTAAGACTTGGGTATTTCATATCGAGGGGCAAAATAGTAAAATACTTGGTCTTGCACATGTTGGCATGTGTTGTTGATTTATTTAATAAAATTAGAAAAGTACAACTATTTGTTTGTAAAGTTTAAATAATAGTTTTTTGTTTTTGACTCTATTTAAGAGGTATAATTTTAAAAAATAAGGTAAAAAATAAAAAAGTAACTTAAAAAATAAGGTACTTTTGGTAAAAATAGATAAAATAATAGAAAAAAGCCTTAAAAAATTAAGCAAAATATTTGTTTTTGTATTTTATGTCTTTAACTTTGGAACATGGAAAAAGTAATATCTTCTGTTTGCCGCAAATTTAAAGTCTTTGCAAAGTTTTTGGGAAGACTGATATTCGATGCTGTCGATTTGCAAGTCTTTTTTGAAAACAAGACTTACCAAGAAATTGTAGTGCCAGTAAAAGAAAAAAATAAATTGTTCTATTAACCTAAACCTTTAAACCTTTCTTTATTCCCTTAACTTAAACCTCTAACACCATGAAAAAATCGTTCTACATGTTTGCCTTGGCTGCTACGACACTGCCTATGGCAAACCTACATGCACAGGATTCCACTGCTGCAAAAAAAGAAGATGGAAAGCTTACTATTAGCGGATACATCGACTCGTACTATTTGTCTAATTTTAACAGGCCTCAGTCCGGTAATTCAATGGGATTTGGTGCAAATTATGGTACAGCAAACGGAACTGGTTATGCTCGTGCTTTCGATCGTCTCACTGATCAATTCGCATTAGGCTTAGTTCAGACAAAATTTGCCTATTCCAATTCAAAGTCTGATATGGTAATTGATTTAGCTTTCGGACCAAATGCTGAACTTGGCAATTTTGGCAATCAAAGGTTTAATGGTGCAACTGCTGGTGGATATACGACCGGTTTTGCGCCTGGCAATGCTAACCAACAAGCATTATATGGAACGGGTGCTGCCATAAAGCAAGCATACTTCACCTATAAATTTACGGATAAGTGGAACTTTACCGTTGGTCAATTTGGTACGCACATAGGATACGAGGTAATAGATGCTCCTGTTAACTACCACTATTCTTTGTCTAATCTTTTCAACAATGGTCCATTCTACCACATAGGTGCAAAAACGAATTACGCTTTTTCTGATAAGTTTGGTGTAATGGCAGGCGTTGTGAATAACTGGGACGCAATGACAGATTGGAAATCTCAAAAATCCATCATCGGTCAAGTATTTGTAAGTCCGTTGGAAGGTATGAATGTGTATGTTAATTACATAGGTGGTTACAACGATGATGGCTTCAAAGCATTTAGCAACTTGCCAGGTGCAAAAGTTGGAAATGTTGCTTATGCCAATACAGGTCGCGGATACATACGCCAAATGTTGGATTTGACTGCCGGATACCAAGTAACTGACAGATTGTATGTAGGTGTTAATGCTGCATTAGGTTGGTACTCGTGGCAAATTGACAAAAATACAGAAGA
>JBIKRJ010000138.1:0-6482 GCA_044349205.1 Cytophagales bacterium
ACTATTGGAATTATACAGGAACAGCTAAAAAAGACGAATTGGTACTGCCGATTATTTCGTTGGTAAGTCAATCTACAGCAAGTTTAAGCTTTTTCCACGCCTATGCTTGGAGAGATGCCCCTGGAATAAATAATGACCGAGGTGACTCATTACAAGTTTTAGTCTCGACCAACTGTGGTGTTTCCTGGAATTCGGTTTGGTACAAAGGCCGCACAAGTCTTTCAACTTTAAATGCTGGAGCTGGTCAAAACTCCTCTTTTTTCCCTAGTTCCACACAATGGATTAAAAACACCATAAGCTTAGATGCCTATGTTGGCCAAGGTTCAGTATTGATAAAATTTGTTGGAACTGGTAACAATGGCAACAATTTGTATATAGACCAAATCAATATCACAGGCTCCACAATCCAAGCTCCAGTTGCCAATTTTACGCAATCTACCAACACTGTATGCACGAGTCAAAATGTGACTTTCACCGATGCCTCAACCAATGTTCCAACCTCTTGGTCGTGGAATTTTGGTGCAGGCGCCACTCCCTCGACCGCGACGGGACAAGGCCCTCACATTGTAACCTATGCCACATCGGGTAGCAAAACCATCTCTCTTACAGTCTCAAATTCAGCAGGTTCCAACACTAAAACTGTAAGTACGCTGGTTGTAAACACGACACCATCTGCTGCAGGGCTTATTTCGGGCGAAGTAAATGTATGCACTGCAACCGATTATAATTACTCAGTTTCAACTATTTCAGGTGCAAGCAGTTACAACTGGACTGTCCCAACAGGCGCAACCATCAAAACAGGCCAAGGCACCAACAGCATTACGGTAAACTATACTTCGGCAATTGTGGGGACACTTTCTGTAACGCCCTCAAATACTTGTGGAAATGGTACAGGTTCTGCCCTATCTGTCACGGTCATAACTGCACCTACCGGAACGGGTACAATTACTGGGGCAAGTAATGTTTGCCAAAACGAAAAAAATGTAAGCTTCTCAATATCAGGTATTTCAAATGCCACCTCTTATGCTTGGGTGGTACCTACTGGCGCAACAATTGTTTCGGGTTTAGGTGCTGCCACAATCAATGTGAATTTTGGCAGCAATGCAGGAAATGTTAGTACAACACCTTCTAATAGTTGTGGAAATGGTTCAACAATTACCAGAGCTGTGGCAATCACGAATGGAGCTGGCAACGCAGGTGTTATCACAGGTGCTACTACGGTTTGTGCCAATCAAACAGCCGTTCCATACAGCATAGCGAGCGTTTCTGGAGCTACAAGTTACACTTGGACTATTCCTACTGGTGCTACAATTGCATCGGGAAATGGAACAAATTCGATTACAATAAATTTTGGTACTACTGGTGGAATCATCACCGTTACTCCTATATCGAATTGTGGTAACGGCTTGGCAAGCTCAACCACTGTCAATGTAAATTCTATACCTGCTGCTGCAGCTTCTATCACTGGAAACAATCCAATTTGTTCGGGCAGCACCCAAACCTACACAACTTCAGCTGTGACGGGAAGTACAAACTACACTTGGACGGTACCAACTGGTGCTTCAATCCTTTCAGGACAAAACACAACCAGTATCTCAGTGAAATTTGGCACCTCTACAGGCAACATAACGGTAACACCATCAAACACTTGTGGAAATTCAAGGAGCTCCTCAACATCCGTCACGGTAAACTCTGTTCCAAACCCAACTGGCACCATCACTGGACAAACTGTATTGTGTCAAAATACAACAGGTGTTGCATACAGCGTATCTTCTGTTGCTAACGCAAGCACCTACTCTTGGTCTGTACCAAATGGAGCTACCATAACCTCAGGTGCAGGCACCAGTGCCATCGTTGTCACATTTGGCAATACCAGTGGAAATGTGAATGTGATGGCCTCAAATACTTGCGGAAATGCAAGTAGCAATAGTACATTACAGGTTTCTGTAACCAATGGTGCTTCAAATGCAGGAAGTATTACGGGAGTTACTTCAGTTTGTGAAAACCAGACCAGCGTTTCCTACAGCATTGCCACAGTATTAGGCGCTTCTAGTTATAATTGGAGCGTACCAACTGGTGCTACAATTGTATCCGGACAAAATACGAATGCCATATCCGTCAATTTTGGAAGCAGCAATGGCAATATTTCGGTAACGCCAACTAGTGCTTGTGGCAACGGTAACTCTTCAAGTTCAGCTATCGTAGTAAATAAACTTCCTGTATTGACAGGCGCAATTTCAGGAAAAACCTCTGTTTGCGAAGGTAGTACTGAACAATATTCCCTAACAGCAGCTGCTAACACAACTTCATACAATTGGTCTGTTCCAGTGGGAGCCAGTATATTATTGAGAGGTAGCACAAACAACCCTACAATAGATTACACTGGAGCATTGAGCGGCACCTTGAAAGTAACTGCAAATAATGGCAATTGTGTTGGAAACTCGCTTTCAGCCAACATCACTGTGAATGGAACACCTGCACAACCGGGTACTTTTACATCTTCTACAAGTTCGGTTTGTCCTGGCACCAATAATATCGCGTATGCCGTTCCATCAGTTTCAGGTGCTACATCTTACATATGGAAATACACTGGCACAGGTGTTACTTTTTCAGGCACTAGCAACAATGTCACAGCCAATTTCGCCTCAAATGCAACATCTGGCGAAATACAAGTAAGTGCAGTGGGCACTTGTGGCACTTCTTCCCCTCAGACTATTTTTGTATCAGTTGGTGCAGGTTTGGCAAACACCGACAACATAGTCGGTCGCTCTACCGTTTGTCAAAATCAAACAGGAAACACCTATTCTATTTTGGCTGTTTCGGGGGTTTCTGGGTACGACTGGACTGTGCCCACAGGTGCAAACGTCACCTCAGGGGCAAATACAAATTCTATTGTGGTGACGTTTGGCACTTCTAGTGGCACAGTAACGGTAACACCAAAAAACACTTGCGGCTTGGGAACTACCAAATCATTGTCTGTTACAGTCAATCCCAAACCTTCAGCTGCGGGCATTATTACCGGAAATTCAAGCATATGCACCAACCAAACGGGTGAAGCTTACAGTATTACAGACGTAGCAAACACCACAAATTACACATGGGTTGTGCCATCGGGAACAAACATCATTTCAGGTCAAGGAACTATTGCAATCACTGTCAATTTCGGGAGTACCGTAGGAAATATTACCGTTACACCTTCCAATAGTTGTGGCAATGGAACTTCTAAAAGTCTAGCAGTTAGTTTAAAACCATTGCCAAGCGCTGCGGGTACTATCACAGGTGTAGCATCCGTTTGTTCAAACCAAAAAGCAGTTTCATATTCTATTTCAACTGTACTTAATGCGACAGGTTACAATTGGACAGTTCCAAATGGTGCAAAGGTGGTTTCCGGAGCTAATACAACCGCAATTTCTGTTGATTTTGGAACTTCAGGAGGAAATGTTGGTGTAACTCCTGTCAATGCTTGTGGCAGTGGCAGTGCTGCAACGAAAAGTGTAATGCTAACCCCCGTGTTATCAGGTGCAAGCACTATTACAGGGCCAGCAATCGTATGTGCAGGTCAAACAGGCGCCTCCTATTACATTGCTGCACTATCAGGGGCCTCTTACAATTGGTCTGTTCCCACAGGTGCAAGCATCACTGCAGGGGCTACAACCAATTCTATAACAGTCACTTTTGGAACCAATAGTGGAAATGTATCGGTAACTCCAAGCAACTCTTGTGGTACGGGAACTGTCTCAAATTATGCGGTGAATGTTTTGGCCAAGGTCACTCCTACTGTAAGTATCAAAACTCCTTTTATGCCTACCTGCGCTGGCAAAAACACCACATTTACAGCCGAACCCGCAAATGGAGGTTCAAACCCCGTGTATTCTTGGAAAGTAAACAACAACATACAAACTGGCAATAACTCTAATACTTTAAACACCATTGTAAAAGCAGGCGATGTAGTGAATGTAACATTGACTTCAAATGCTACTTGTGCTTCCACTACAATCGCAAACAACAGTCTGAACATTACAACAACAACTACCCCACCTTCTGCGCCAACTTCATTCACAACTTCCAATAATGTTGTGTCTAGTAGTCAAGCAAATGTGTTATATGTGATAAATACAGTACCAAATGCAATCAATTACTCGTGGTCTTATTCAGGTCTGGATGCTACGCTTACTAACACTACTTTTGCAACCAATTCAACCAGTGTATCTTACGGTGCAAATGCTACTTCGGGAAATTTGAGCGTGGTGGCCAACAATGCTTGTGGCAGTTCTTCCGCATTGTCATTGCCCATTACCGTGAATGGTGTCACTGGTATTCAAGACGTCAATTTCGATGGATTCAATGCCTATGTTTCTGAAAATCGTCTTTATCTAAAACTAGAAAAACCTTCTTTAATAAGTGTTTCTATTTCAGACATTAACGGTGTTTCAGTTTCTAAAATGGAGCCAGTAAACTTATCTGCCGGAATACATCATTTTGAAATATCCAATTTACCAACTGCCATGTATTTTGGCACAATATTGGTCGACAACAAGCCGAGTATCTTCAAAATGGTGGTAAAATAAACACCCCAAAACGTTAGGCACATTTCACACCATTGCCTTTTTTAACTGAATTGAATTTTCATTCTTCAGTAAAGCAACCTTGCCTTACATTTGCAGTGTATTTTCTCTTGCATCATGATTGGCCAATCGCTAAATAAAGCCAAAAAATTCTTAGTTAGTGGCGAATTAGTAGCCATTCCTACCGAGACAGTGTACGGTTTGGCTGGCAATGCATTGGATGAAAATAGCGTTGCAAAAATCTTTGAAGCGAAAAACAGGCCTTCTTTTGATCCGCTTATTGTACACTCGTATTCTACTGAGCAGGCCAAGAAATATGTACAAAACTTCCCCCAATGGGCAGAAAAATTAGCAGAAATCTATTGGCCTGGCCCACTTACTTTGCTTTTGACTCGCAATCAACTCATTCCAGATATTGTGACCAGCGGCTCCGACTTGGTAGGAATAAGAGTACCTCGGAATCCTTTGACTTTGGCGCTCCTTCAACAACTTCCTTTTCCGCTCGCAGCACCCAGCGCCAATCCTTTTGGCTATGTAAGCCCCACCACCGCGCAGCACGTGGCCGACCAACTTGAAAATAAAATCAGCTACATTTTAAATGGGGGCGCCTGCAAAGTAGGTGTGGAATCGACTATTGTAGGTGAAAAAAATGGTACAGTTTGCATTTTCAGAACTGGGGGTATTTCGGTTGAAGATATCGAAAACACATTGAAAACAAAGGTCGAAATAGTTCAGAGCACTTCAAACCCAATGGCTCCGGGAATGTTGGAAAGCCACTACTCTCCTCACAAACCACTATACATCGGAAACATTCAAAAACTGATTGATGAGTTTTCGGATAAAAAATTAGGGGTCATTAGTTTTTCAAAAAACTATTCTAAACGGGCGGAAAAAAGCCTTGTCCTTTCCAAAAAAGAAGATTTGAAAGAAGCCGCTTGTGCCTTGTTCAAGGCTTTGCGCCAAATGGACAAAAACGATGTAGAAATCATTTTGACTGAAATTTTTCCTGACATTGGAATAGGCAAGGCCATAAACGACCGCCTAAAAAGGGCCGCAAATAAAAGAAAATAGCCAAGAGTTTTTCGAAACTCTTGGCTATAAAAGCGTAAGATTATAAATCTTAACCGCAATATTCGTCAAATGCCGCCATCAGGTTTTCGGCAATCATTTCGGCAGGACGACCTTCAATATGGTGTCTTTCTATCATGTGTACCAACTCGCCATCTTTAAACAAAGCAATGGAAGGCGAGGAAGGAGGATATGGCAACATGTGCTCGCGTGCCTTGGCAACTGCTTCTTTTTCCATACCCGCAAAAACTGTAGCAAGTGCATTAGGCTTGTGAGCAGCTGCTTGTACTGCCATTCTCACAGCTGGTCGGGCATTGCGAGCAGCACAACCACACACAGAATTAACTATAACCAAAGCAGTGCCTTTCTGTTTCAATACATTTTCAACATCGTCGGGTGTTTTACACTCTTTGAAGCCTACCGAAGTAAGTTCTTCGCGCATGGGTTTTACCATTTCTTCAGGATACATAACAATTTGTATTTATAATTTAATAATGATTGAATAGTGAATAGAATACATTTTTAAAGAAAACCTAGTTCAAATTTAGCCGTTTCACTCATCATTTCTTGCGAATAGGGTGGGTCGAATGTGACCTCCACATTTACCTCTCCTATTCCCTTTATGGCTTCAATTTTTTTCTTGATTTCTTCAGGTAATGACTGTGCCGAAGGACAAGAGGGGGAAGTGAGTGTCATGAGGACAAAAACATTGTTTATGGGGTACACACTCACTTCGTATATCAAACCCAAATCAAATACATTGACAGGTATTTCTGGGTCAAATACCTTTTTTATTTCTTCTAAAGCTCTTTCTTTCAGTTCTTGTTCGGTCATAACATATATTATTTG
>JBIKRJ010000059.1:0-11392 GCA_044349205.1 Cytophagales bacterium
GGGTGTCATGCTCGGTAATAAACACCTCTTGAACAGCATTTTTTGGTCCATAAGCGGCCAAACTACTCATGAATATAAATTTTTGTAAAGACCCAGTTTGGGCAACAGATTCGGCTAAATTCTTGGTGTGCAAGGCATTGGCCTCAAAAAATTCTTGCGCCGATTTTGCTCGGGTAGCACCCGCATTGTGCACTATAAAATCGTATTGCCCATTTTGCAGTTCCCTTTCTAAAGTTGCCTTGTCTGAATAATTCAAATATGCATAAGAAATAGGCAGTGAAGCCAAATGCCCAATGCTGCTAGTTGGGCGCACGGCTGCAGTAACATGATATCCTTTTTGCAAGGCCGCCAAAATCAAATGGTAGCCTACAAAACCACTAGCCCCAGTTATCAACACTTTTTTCATATCGCTTTCTGATAAATGCGGTATTTCTTGTACACTTCTCCCCCCATTTTTTGCGCTGCCAAATTCATCATATCGTTGTTTTCCAATACCCAAGAGGCTTCTGCTGTACGAATCTTTTTCTCTCTGCCCTTCAAAATGATGCGGCCGTAAAAACAAGCTTCAATGCCGCTTTTGCGGTATTGTTCTAGCACACCCAAGGCCACAACCCTTAGCTTTTTGATGTTTTTGCGATGATACAGCAACTTGAACAAACCGAATGGAAATAATCGGCCATTTTTCACTTTAATCAATACCTCGTTTACATCGGGAATGCACAGCGCAAAACCTACCATTTTGCCTTCATGCTCGGCCACCAGGCAAAAATCATCGTCGATAATGTGTTTCATGTTGCGTGCCAAATACCTGAACTCTTTTTCAGTCATTGGAACAAATCCAAGGTTTTTACTCCATGCCGAATTGTACACTTGCAGTATCGCATCCACTTCTTTGTCGAAGTTTTTCAAATTCACTTTTCTGATGATGATAGATTTATTTTTAAGCCTTTTTTCCAAAGGTTGCAGCAATCTGGTTGACTTGTCTTTCAACTGTTCTTCTCGTAGCAAATAGGCCCACAAATCAACTTTTTTGGTCATGCCAAACGATTCTAAAAACTGCAAGTAGTAAGGTGGGTTGTAACACATCATGGCTACTGGAGGTAAATCAAAACCATACATAAGGGCACCGCAGGTTTCGTTGGTAGAAAAATTGAGTGGCCCCATCATGGTGTCCAATCCTTGTGCTTTCAACCAAGAAAGTGCGGACGAAAGCAGGGCTTCTGCCACGTCATAGTCTTCTATAACTTCAAAAAAGCCAAAACAACCGTCGTTGCTGCGGTTGAAAAGGTTGTGATTGCGGTTGTGTATGGCGGCTATTCGGCCTACCACCTTGTTGTTTTGGTATGCCAAAAAAAGCTGCACATCGGAGTGCTCGTGAAAAGGATGGTGGTCTGCCAAAAGCATCTGTTTTTGAGCGACATATAATTCTGGCACATAGCAGGGGTCGTACTTGTACAATTGGTGCGGAAAATCGACAAAGGCCTTCAAATCCTTTTTTGCGTGAAGGGGCACTACGACTGGCATACCTTTTCATTTAGGGTGGATATTCCAAGTTTTCGGGCCATTTCGGCTATTTTATCTACCGCCATTTCTATTTGTGGCAACGTGTGGGTAGCCATCAACGAAAAACGTATCAAAGACGATTCGGCAGGAACTGCAGGCGACACCACAGGATTCACAAAAATCCCTTCGTTCATGAGCATTTTCGTCAGCCAAAAGGTCTTCAAATTGTCTCGGACATAAATGGGGATAATGGGCGTTTGGGAATTGCCTATGTCCATTCCATACGCTCTGAGCGCATTCATGGCATAGTGGGTATTCATCCAAAGTTTGTCCAATCGTTCGGGTTCGTTTTTAATGATTTCTAAGGCAGCGAGCACACTTGCTACCGAGGCGGGCGTCATACTGGCACTAAATATGAGGGCACGCGCATGGTGCTTCAAATACTCGATTGTTTGTTTGTCGCTGGCTACAAAGCCTCCCAACGAAGCCAATGACTTGCTAAAAGTCCCCATCATCACATCCACTTGGCCAGTGTACCCAAAATGGGAAGCCGTCCCAGCCCCTTGTGCCCCTATAACCCCCAAAGCATGCGCATCGTCGACCATTATACTGGCGCCATAGTCATTGGCGACACTTACCAAGTCGGGCAGGTTTACAATGTCACCTTCCATACTAAACACACCATCTACCACTATCAGCTTGATGGCCTCGGCAGGCAGGTTTCGGATTTTATTCTCCAAATCGGCCATGTCGTTGTGGGCATATTTGATTACTTTAGAAAAAGACAATCGGCTGCCGTCGATGATGGAGGCATGGTTGTACTCATCTAAAAGAATGTAATCATTTCGTCCGGTGAGTGAAGAAATGGCACCCAAATTGGCTTGAAAACCTGTACTGAACACCAATGCGGCATCCATGCCCACAAACTGGGCCAGTTTCATCTCAAGTTCTAAATGCAAATCGAGCGTACCATTCAAGAAGCGAGAACCGGCACAACCCGTACCATACTTGTCAGTTGCCCTTTTGGCTGCCTCCTTTATTTTGGGATGATTGGTAAGCCCCAAGTAAGAATTGGAGCCAAACATCAGCACTTTTTTTCCTGCTATTTGCACCTCAGTGTCTTGGTCAGACTGTATCGGTCGGAAATAGGGATAAAAACCTGCCTCTCTGGCTTCTTGCGCAGCTTTAAATTCTGATAGTTTCGTTAATAATCTTTTGTTCATAGTGTTTGGTGGTTACTTAACTTTTTGAAGGTTAAGTATGAAAAAGAGAAAGAACTGGTGTGAAAAGGGCTTTGGAAATTGCCTAAAATCGCAGTCGACTTTTGACTGGAAAACACTTTGGCTCATCTGCCAAAAGTCCTTTTTATTCCGTTAGTTTAATTTCGCTAACAACGAGAGAAAAAACAAACATCCTACACGATTGGACTGCCTCTGAGAAGGCATTTACTGACAAATCTGCGATTTTTGCAAAAGATATCTTTCTTGTTTTGTACAACTGCCACGCACATGACAATGCCTAAAAAAAGTTAATATATTTGAACTAAATCCTCCTTTTTCTCAATCCATTCAAAAACTAAAAATATGTTTCATTCAATTGTGAAGGGCGTGGGCCACTATGTACCCGAAAAAGTGGTGACCAACGAAGAATTGACCCACTACATGGACACCTCTGACGAGTGGATTCAGGAACGCACCGGAATAAAAGAAAGAAGATTTTTCAAAGAAGGAGTTGACACGGTCTCCTCAATGGCGGCAAGAGCTAGCCATTTGGCCTTGAAAAGAGCCGAAATGGAAGCTTCTGAATTGGAACTGATTGTGTTTGCAACGCTTAGCCCCGACTATGCTTTTCCAGGTTCGGGCGTTTTGTTGCAACGCGAACTGGGCTTGTCCAACATTCCTGCTTTAGATATTCGTATGCAGTGCGCTGGTTTCTTGTATGCGCTTTCGGTGGCAGACCAATTTATCAAAACGGGCATGTACAAAACGGCCTTGGTGGTAGGGAGCGAAATTCAATCCAACATTATGGAATTGAGCAATCGTGGTCGAAATGTGTCGGTCATTTTCGGTGACGGAGCTGGTGCGGCTGTGCTGAAAGCTTCTTCTGAAAAAGGAAAAGGGATTCTTTCCACGCACCTTCACGCCGACGGCACCTTGGCCGAAGAACTTGCCATGCAACACCCCGGAAGTAATAGGCAAAAACGCATTACTCCCGAAATGTTGGAAGATGGTTCGATGTTGCCTTTTATGAACGGACAAATGGTGTTCAAAAATGCCGTACAACGGTTTCCAGAGGTTATCAACGAAGCTCTAAATCACCACAACCTTAGCACTTTAGACCTCGATTTGCTTATTCCCCACCAAGCCAATTTGCGTATTTCGGAGTATATCCAAAAATCGATGAAGCTGCGGGACGACCAAGTATTCAACAACATTCAAAAGTATGGAAATACCACGGCGGCTTCTATTCCTATTGCCATGAGCGAGGCTTTTGAACAAGGAAAAATAAAATCAAACGATTTGCTGTGCTTGGCCGCTTTTGGCAGCGGGTTTGTGTGGGCTTCGGCCTTGGTAAGATGGTGAGACACTAAAATCTAGCTCCTAGCACCGCCTTTTTCTTGTAGTGTACCACATTTCCAGAAGTGTCTAAGGCCTCCATCCACAATACATAGTGACCTACGGGCAAAAGGTTATTTGACTCGTCTGTTCCATCCCATTGCACCAAGGTATTGGTACCTACATAGCTATTTTTAAGTATTTTTTTTACTTCGCGTCCTGTAATATCATACACAACGATGTTGCGCAAAGTGCCAATTTTGTCGGTTCTAATTCCAATGACCATAAAATCGTGATGACCGTCTCCGTTAGGAGTAATTAGCTGTGGCTCAATAAATATATCCTCATCTGAAATACCTAAAGTAAGGTATTGGGAGTTGGCATATCCTGGCGATGCATAACCCGACTCTTTTGAAGCCGATGTCCAATTGTTGGGGTCGTTGCTTGGCAAAGTTGGGTTAATTTTCTCGAGCGAAACCCCCTCCTTTTTTGAAATTAGAGGCGAGTGCATAGATTGGTTGTAATCGAATCTATCCAATACTTTCCCGCTTGGGTCTAGAAAAATCACATTTCCCATATCGTCGTAATAAGTGGGTAAAGACGCCACTTGCTCTATTTTATCTGACTGGGCTTTGGTATAAATGTTTAAAATATTGTTTTTGTCGGTGGTAAGTGCCAAATACTGATTCGGCTTCAAAATGAATGAGTTACTGAAAATCACTTTTTTATTGCCAATAGAATCGTTTTTCAAATTGGCCAACATATAGTCTTTTAAATCAATATATTTTGATGTAATATTGACCAATTCAACAAAATCGGCGCCATAAGGTAGCGGATTGAAAAGCACTTCATTGATTAGTACATCGCCTGCTTCTATTTTTTGGGGAAGCACAAATGGAGCAGACAAATTAAAACTCAAATTGCCTGCACAGTCTTTTAGATTGGCTATGTACAATATCATTTCCAAATTAGAAAGCAAGGCTTCTTCCAGCTCCAGATATGCCACATTCAAAGAATCTAATTTCCACACAACCGCATTTATTTGTGTGTTGCTATTCAAACTGAAGTTAGTTTTTATCAAACTAGCGCTGTCCACTTTTTCAGAAAAAATAAGCTGAAGTTTGGTAGGAGAAAGCACATTTACACTTATTATTTTTGGGGCAACTAAGTCTTGTAAAATTGCCATTACCGCGTTTTGAGTACCCGGCGTACCTCCTGCGGCACTTGTGGAAGCTGACCAATTTTCCTCTATCAAACATCTATTTTGCGGGTCTATCAGTTCAAGTGCGTATCCGCCATCATCCTTTTGGGCATTTTTGTACCACGACAAGGAATACGCTACTTTGTCCACCAGTTCGCCCTTGGAGTTATTCAATGTCAGCACATCGCTAGAATTGTTCAAAGAGGGCATATTGGAAAGGGGCAAAAGTTTTCCAAAAGACTTAAAATCGGCCGTGTCAGAAGTTTTACACAAAATCAGATATTCATTTGGGCTAAAAAGACAAGAAGGTAATTTCACTGAAGTGGAAGGATCTGAAAGCACATAATCTTTCAAATCGAAAGATTTGTTACTCGCATTAAATATCTCAATGTATTCTTTTTCTGGCAAAGCCACCGCTGGTACCGGGTCAGGCATCAATTCAGAAATAACTATTTGTTTGTATGTCGCCATAGTTGGTTTTACATACAAAAAACTAAGGTTAATTGTATTGGTGGCCACATTGCCAATGAGATCTTTTGCATTGAATATTCGCAATGTATATTGACCCTCGCCGTACAGTGGATTGAACAATGAAATCGTATAAGAGGTAAAATTGGTGGTAGTTCGTTTTACCGTCGAGAATGGCAAAATGAGTCCCTCTCCATCGAAAAACTGAAAAGAATTCGCATTTTGAACCCAACTGGAATCTACCTCCTCGTCAAAAGTGAGCTCTATACTTTTTTCATTCAATTTACTATGCAAAACGGTTGGCGGTGAAGTGTCTTTTTGCATAGTCTTCACCCGAATATCGTCGAAAATATGCTTTTGAAAAAAACTGGAGCTAGATTGAGAAACCAATATCCCAAACCACTTCGACTCTTTCACAGAGGAATCCGATTTTATTCCATCACTCACATAGCTATTGGATTGCCCATTTAGGTTGTACTGCAAATTCCAAGTGTATTTTTCATCGCATGTTACCTTCAATGCAATGGTATTCAAACTTTTGTTTGTGACTTCATCGGTACCGTCAATCAATATGGAAGAAACACCGTTCACTCTTTTGTAAAGGGAAATTTCATCTTTAGTCCCGCCTATTCTAACAAAATATCCGTTTTTAGCTCCAAATTTGATGTTTTCCTCGTCAGATGCAAGGTACACATCCACATAATTCAAACTGGAAGTGTTGAATTGAAGTGTGAGAGACAAGCTCCATTCGGCATTGCGCACTATGCTTGATCTTGTGGATAAATAGAATTGAGAATTGGCAACGGTATTGCCCGACTTCAATGCACCAGACTGCACATTCCAACTTGATACATCACCCTGCCAAGCGAGGTCATTATTGAAATCGCCATCTGAAAACTGGTCTGCTAATTGCGCTTGAGAAATTGAACTTACAAAAAGAAGGAAAATACAAAAACAATACTTCATAATTAGTTATTTAACCCCAAATATATACAGTAAAAAACCTTTTTGAAGCACAGAGTGCTTAATTTTTGTTAAAGACACAAAAAAAAGAGGATGTCAATTTCTTGACACCCTCTTTGAAATTAAGTCTAAAAAAAACTTAGTCTTGGTATTCGACTTTGCGTTTTGCAGCCAACTCTTTTGCTGCCACTAGCGACTCGTATTCCATTTTATTGGCTACCACAATGTCTTCGTATTCGCGCAAACCTGTACCAGCAGGAATCAAGTGACCAACAATCACGTTTTCTTTCAAGCCAACCAAGTAATCGGCTTTACCACGAATAGCCGCCTCACTCAATACTTTGGTCGTCTCTTGGAACGAGGCCGCCGATATCCAACTTACAGTACCCAATGAAGCTTGCGTGATACCTTGCAATGCAGGTTGAGAAACAGCAGCCTCCGCATCGCGCACTTCAACCAATTTTTGGTCTTTACGCTTCAACTGTGAATTCTCATCCCTCAACTGACGAAGAGTTACAATCTGACCAGGTTGTAGATTTGGCGAATCACCAGCTTCTACCACTACCTTTTTGTCTAGAATGTCGTCGTTTTCATGACGGAACATAAACTTGTCAACTATTTGTCCTTGCAAGAAATTAGTATCTCCAGCTTGGATGATTTCAACTTTCTGCATCATTTGGCGCACAATCACCTCGCAGTGTTTGTCGTTGATTTTCACACCTTGCAAACGGTAAACTTCCTGAATCTCATTTACCAAATACTCTTGCACGGCTGTTGGCCCTTTGATATTTAAAATATCGTCGGGAGAAACTGCTCCATCTGTGAGGGCATAACCAGCTCTTACAAAGTCATTGTCTTGCACCAAAATATGTTTTGACAATGGAACTTGATATTTTTTCTTCACCCCATCTTTAGACTCAATGGTGATTTCACGGTTACCGCGTTTAACGCCACCGTATGTTACCACACCGTCTATTTCAGAAACAACGGCAGGATTTGAAGGATTACGCGCTTCAAACAATTCTGTAACACGAGGCAAACCACCCGTGATATCACGAGTTTTGCCACCAATACGAGGAATCTTGGCCAAAACCTGTCCAGCTTTGATACTTTCATGGTCGTTCACGACAATGTGAGCGCCCACTGGCAAGTTATAAGTGCGAAGTTCGCCATTTTTAGGCTTAATGTTCAAAGCAGGGTTTTTCGCTTTATCTTTTGTTTCGATAATCACTTTTTCTCTGTGCCCAGTTTGTTCATCAGACTCTTCTTTGAATGTGATACCTTCTTCAATGGCGTCAAATTCCACCACACCTTCGTATTCAGAAAGTATAACAGCATTGTAGGGATCCCAGAAACAAAGTTCATCACCTTTTTTCACAGAAGCACCTTCTTTCACTTTCAAGAATGCACCATAAGGAACATTATTGGTAATCAAGACTTTGTTAGAGCCTTTTTCCACAATTCTTAGTTCGCCTGAACGGCCCAACACCACTTCTACTTTCTCGCCTTCGTTGGTTACAGAACTTACCGTTCTAATTTCTTCAAACTGTACAACACCTTCGAATTTTGCTTTGATAGTAGCTTCAGTGGCAATATTTGAAGCAGTACCACCTACGTGGAAAGTACGAAGCGTAAGCTGTGTACCCGGTTCACCGATAGATTGTGCTGCAATAACACCCACAGCTTCGCCTTTTTGCACCATTTTACCTGTGGTTAGGTTGCGGCCGTAGCATTTCGCACAAACTCCTTTTTGCGTTTCGCAGGTCAATACCGAACGAATTTCTACTCCTTCAAGGCTAGTTTCATCGATACGCCTTGCAGTTTCTTCACGTATTTCATCGCCAGAGGCTACAATCAATTCATTTGTCAATGGATCGAACACATCGTGCACAGAAACACGACCTAGAATACGATCGGCCAATGGCTCAATTACATCTTCGTTTTCTTTCAAGGCCGTTACAAACAATCCACGAAGCGTACCACAATCTGCCTCGTTGATAACGACATCTTGTGCTACGTCCACCAACCTACGAGTAAGATAACCCGCATCAGCAGTTTTCAAGGCCGTATCTGCCAGACCTTTACGTGCACCGTGAGTAGAAATAAAATACTCAATTACATCCAATCCTTCTTTGAAGTTTGAAAGAATAGGGTTTTCAATGATTTCACCCACAGAACCTTGAAGGTTTTTCTGAGGCTTGGCCATCAATCCCCTCATACCACCCAACTGACGAATTTGTTCTCTAGAACCACGAGCTCCAGAGTGCATCATCATATAAATAGCATTGAATCCTTGTTGGTCATTTTCCAACTGTCTCATCAAAGTCTCAGTAATTTGAGAGTTGATACGAGTCCAGATGTCGATTACCTGATTGTAACGCTCATTATCGGTAATTAGACCCATCAAATAGTTTTGCCAAACCGACTCCACTTCTTCTTTGGCTTGTTTTACCAACGGTTCTTTCTCGTCAGGTATCTTAATGGCATCCAAACCTATTGAAAGTCCACCACGGAAAGCTGATTGGAACCCAAGCTCTTTGATGGCATCCAAGAATTTGGCAGTCTTCGACATACCCGAAGTCTTGAACACATCTGAGATGATCTGTTGTAATTTTTTCTTGGTCAAAAGCTCGTTTACATACCCTACCTCCTCAGGAATAAGTTGGTTGAATAATACACGACCAGCCACTGTTTCAATAAGTTTTTCTACAAGCTCACCTTTTTCGTTTCTGGCTTTTGCTTTTACTTTGATAAATGCGTGTGGCGAAAGTTTTCCTTCGTTCATGGCAATTACCACTTCTTCAGCACCATAAAACACCCCTCCTTCTCCCAAAATTGGATATTCGGGTGTGCTCTTGCGCCCTTTGGTAATGTAATACAAGCCCAACACCATGTCTTGCGATGGTACCGTAACTGGCGCACCATTGGCAGGGTTCAATATGTTGTGCGAAGCAAGCATCAACAAAGAAGCTTCCAAGATAGCCTCGTGTCCTAGCGGCACGTGAACAGCCATTTGGTCGCCGTCAAAGTCGGCGTTGAAGGCAGTACATACAAGAGGGTGAAGCTGTATCGCTTTTCCTTCTATCAAACGTGGTTGGAAAGCTTGAATACCTAATCTGTGCAATGTTGGCGCACGGTTTAGAAGTACAGGATGTCCCTTCAATACATTTTCAAGGATATCCCACACCACGGCATCTTTGCGATCGACAATTTTCTTCGCCGATTTTACTGTTTTTACTATGCCTCTTTCAATCAGTTTTCTGATAATAAAAGGTTTGAATAGCTCGGCTGCCATGTCTTTTGGAAGTCCGCACTCGTGTAGTTTCAACTCTGGACCTACTACAATCACTGAACGGCCAGAATAATCGACCCTTTTTCCCAAGAGGTTTTGACGGAAACGACCTTGCTTACCTTTAAGCATGTCGCTCAAAGATTTCAACGCACGGTTTCCTTCGGCTCTTACAGCATTTACTTTTCTTGAATTGTCGAAAAGTGAATCAACTGCTTCTTGAAGCATCCTTTTTTCGTTACGAAGAATTACTTCAGGGGCTTTAATTTCAATAAGTCTTTTCAGACGATTATTGCGTATGATGACACGACGATACAAATCATTCAAATCGGAAGTGGCAAAACGACCACCATCCAATGGCACCAATGGACGTAATTCAGGTGGAATAACAGGCACCATACGAATTACCATCCATTCTGGACGGTTTTCAATTCGAGTGCGCGCATCGCGAAATGCTTCCACTACTTTCAACCTTTTCAAAGCATCTGACTTACGCTGTTGTGAAGTGTCGTTGGCAGCTGCGTGGCGTAGGGAATACGAAAGTTCGTCCAACTTTGTACGAGACAACAACATTTCCAATGCATCGGCTCCCATTTTAGCAATAAACTTATTTGGGTCGGCATCATCCAACAACTGATTCTCTCTTGGCAATTTGTCCAAAATTTCCAGGTACTCGTCTTCAGTAAGGAAGTCAAGATAATTAACACCATCAGCAGCTTTTACACCGGCTTGAATTACCACATAACGCTCGTAGTAAATGATTTGGTCAAGTTTCTTGGTAGGAAGACCAAGCAAGTATCCAATTTTGTTGGGCAAAGAGCGGAAATACCAAATGTGTGCAACAGGCACTACAAGTTCAATGTGGCCCATGCGCTCTCTACGCACCTTTTTTTCAGTGACTTCGACACCACAACGGTCACATATTATGCCTTTGTAGCGTATTCTTTTGTACTTGCCGCAATGACATTCCCAGTCCTTCACAGGTCCAAAAATTCTTTCACAGAACAAACCGCCCATTTCGGGTTTATAGGTTCTGTAATTGATTGTTTCTGGTTGTGTCACTTCACCGTGTGAGCTTTCCAAGATTGACTCGGGCGAAGCAAGGCTGATGGTTACTTTCGTAAAGTCAGCTGTGAATTTTTTATTTTTTTTGAATGACATGTTTTTTCGATAATGGTTGAAAATAAACCTAATCTAGCCTTTCTTAATTCATCGTGAGTTCTAAAGCCAATCCTCTTAGTTCATGTACCAATACATTGAAAGATTCAGGAATATTTGGCTTAGGAAGATTGTCGCCTTTCACGATGGCTTCGTATGCTTTAGCACGGCCCACTACATCGTCCGATTTGACAGTCAATATCTCTTGCAAGATATGAGACGCACCAAATGCTTCGATTGCCCAAACCTCCATTT
>JBIKRJ010000054.1:0-12440 GCA_044349205.1 Cytophagales bacterium
AACGCTGACCACCAAACTGTGCTTTACCACCGAGAGGTTGTTGCGTAATAAGGGAGTATGGGCCGATGGACCTAGCATGCATCTTGTCATCTACCAAGTGACCTAGTTTAAGCATGTATATCACACCAACAGTAACTTTTTGGTGGAATCTTTCACCCGATAAACCATCGATCAAGTATGTTCTTCCAAATTCTGGCAAACCTGCTTCATTTAGCTCTTTCACGACTTCTTCTTCGGTAGCACCATCGAAAATAGGTGTCGCATATTTGCGTCCTAATTTCAAACCTGCCCAACCTAGAACAGTTTCGTAAATCTGACCGATGTTCATCCTAGAAGGTACACCAAGCGGGTTGAGGACGATGTCAACAGGTGTTCCGTCTTCCAAGAAAGGCATGTCTTCGTCGCGAACTATACGGGCCACAACCCCTTTGTTACCGTGACGACCAGCCATTTTATCCCCTACTTTCAACTTGCGTTTTTTGGCGATATATACTTTAGCCAATTGTACAATACCTGCAGGCAACTCGTCACCCACTTCTAAAGTAAATCTTTCGCGCTTAAATTTGCCCGCTACCTCATTGCGTTTTTTGACATAGTGTTTCACCATTTCAACTAACAACTTGTTGGTATTGGCATCAACAGTAGCATTTTCCAATGCACAGTCGGAAACTAAATTAACTTCTTCAGGAACATTGTAATTACTCTCGTCCCTGTAGATGTTTTTCTCGGGGAATAAGGCTTCTGTGATATTTTTCTTGTTGAATTTCACACCTTTAGCCAACAACTCATCGCCAAATTTGTGCTTAATGCCTTGGCATGTTTTTCCTTCTAACAAAGACACCATTTTCTCGATAATGCGATCGCGAAGAGACGATAAATCGGCGCTGTATTTTGTCTTTAGATTTTCAACTTGCTTTTTAGCTTTTGAACGAGCATCTTTTTCACGCTTTGGACGAGAGAAAAGCTTGGTATCAATCACTACACCCTTCATCGAAGGCGGCGCTTTCATCGAAGCATCTTTCACATCGCCCGCTTTGTCTCCAAAGATAGCACGCAACAACTTTTCTTCAGGAGTTGGGTCTGATTCCCCTTTGGGTGTGATTTTACCAATCAGAATATCACCTTCTTTCACTTCAGCTCCTATTCTGATAATACCATTTTCATCAAGGTTTTTAACCGCTTCTTCGCTTACGTTAGGTATTTCAGAAGTAAGTTCTTCCTCGCCACGCTTCGTGTCGCGTACCTCCAACTCAAACTCTTCAATGTGAATAGAAGTGAAAATATCATCGCGAACTACTTTTTCAGAAATTACAATCGCATCTTCGAAATTGTAACCTTGCCAAGGCATGAAGGCAACCAATAGATTTTTGCCTATTGCAAGCTCCCCTTTTTCAGTAGAATAACCTTCACAAAGTACTTGTCCTTTTTTAACCTTTTGTCCCTTGAAAACAATTGGTCTTAAATTGATGCAAGTATCTTGGTTGGTTCTTCTGAATTTGGTCAATTTGTAGGTTACCGAATCTATATCAAAACTTACAAGTTTCTCATCTTCAGTCAAATCGTATTTCAACACAATCTTGGTTGAATCTACGTATTCAACAACTCCCTCTTTTTCCGCTATAATCAAAGAACGGGAATCCATGGCAACTTTGCGTTCGATACCAGTTCCTACTATAGGAGAATCGGACTGAAGCAAAGGAACAGCTTGGCGTTGCATGTTTGAACCCATCAAAGCCCTGTTGGCGTCGTCGTGCTCCAAGAATGGAATAAGCGATGCAGCAACAGAAACAATTTGGTTTGGCGCAACATCTTTCAATGATATTTTGGTTGTTTCCACAACAGGGAAATCCCCTTCAAAGCGGGATTTTACTCTTTCCTCTACAAAAGAGCCATCCTTTTTGGTGTCGGAGTTAGCCTGTGCAATGTGTTTGCCGTCTTCCTCTTCCGCAGTCAAATAAATTTGTTTTTCGTCAAAACGAACCTTGCCATTTTCTACTTTCCAATATGGTGTTTCGATGAATCCCATTCCATTTACTTTGGCATGCACACAAAGTGAAGAAATTAGACCAATATTTGGACCTTCTGGTGTTTCAATAGTACAAAGTCTACCATAGTGGGTATAGTGAACGTCACGTACCTCAAAACCAGCACGTTCGCGCGACAAACCACCAGGGCCAAGAGCCGACATACGCCTTTTGTGGGTAATTTCTGCTAGTGGATTGGTTTGATCCATGAATTGCGAAAGTTGATTAGTTCCAAAGAAGGAATTAATCACAGACGAAAGAGTGCGTGCATTAATTAAGTCAACAGGTTTAAAATCTTCGTTGTCGCGCACGTTCATTCGTTCCTTGATTGTACGAGCCATACGAGCCAAACCTACGCCAAATTGGGCATACAACTGTTCGCCTACTGTGCGTACGCGTCTGTTGCTCAAATGGTCAATATCGTCCACAAGGGCTTTAGAATTGATAAGCCCGATGAGGTATTTGACAATTTCAATGATGTCTTGATTGGTCAAAACCCTCGTAGCAAAATCAATGCTTAGTCCTAGTTTTTTGTTTATTCTGTAACGGCCAACTTCCCCTAAATCGTAACGTTTGTCGCTGAAGAAAAGGTTTTGGATGATGTCACGGGCAGTTTGCTCATCAGGTGCTTCGGCATTGCGCAACTGACGATAAATTTGTTCTACCGCTTCTTTTTCAGAATTTGAATTGTCTTTTTGAAGGGTATTGTAAATGATAGCATAGTCGGCTATGTTCACATCCTCCCTATGTAAAATCACAGTTTTACTTCCCGATTCAAGGATTACTTCCAAATCATCTTCTTGTATTACAGTATCACGCTCCAACAAAATTTCATTTCTGTCGATTGATACTACTTCTCCAGTATCCTCGTCAACAAAATCTTCTGTCCACGTACGTAAAACTCTAGCAGCTAATTTTCTGCCAATATTTTTCTTCAAGTTTGCTTTAGTAGCCTCTACTTCTTCCGACAATCCGAAAATATCTAGAATTTGCTTGTCGCTTCCATACCCAATCGCTCTCAATAGCGTAGTTACAGGGAATTTTTTCTTCCTGTCGATGTAAGCAAACATGACATTGTTAACATCGGTGGCAAATTCAATCCATGAACCTTTGAAAGGAATAATACGCGCAGAATACAACTTTGTACCATTGGTATGCTTGCTCATGGCAAAAAATACACCAGGAGATCGGTGCAACTGAGATACAATTACCCTTTCAGCACCGTTTATAACAAACGAACCATTTTCAGTCATGTATGGGATGTTGCCCAAGAAAACTTCTTGTTCAATGGTTTGAAAATCTTCGTTGTCGCTGTCGTTACAAGTCAAACGAAGTTTTGCTTTCAAAGGCACCGAGTAAGTTAGCCCCCTATCAATAGACTCGTTTACAGTATATTTTGGCGGGTCAACATGGTAATCAATAAACTCCAACACGAAATTTTCGCGGGAATCTGATATTGGAAAGTTTTCGGCGAATACTTTATATAGGCCTTCCTTGTTACGGTATTCGGGAGCAGTTTCTAATTGGAAAAAATCCTTGAAAGACTGAACTTGTATATTGAGAAAATCGGGGTACTCTAGGGCGTTTTTGACTTTAGCGAAGCTGATTCTTGCAGTATTTGACATGAGATTCGTCTTATGGTTAAGTGAATAAGTAGCTACAAACAGCAAATGGTTTAGGTCTGATTATAGAAAACCAGACCTAAACCAAAGGTGAAGAGAGAAGTGATTATTTCACTTCTACTTCCGCACCAGCTTCTTCTAGTTGCTTCTTCAAAGACTCTGAATCTTCTTTAGAAACACCTTCTTTTACTGGTTTTGGAGCACCGTCTACCAAATCTTTCGCTTCTTTCAAGCCAAGACCGGTAAGATCTTTCACTAGTTTCACAACAGCAAGTTTTTGAGGACCAGCTGCTTTTAGAATAACATCGAAGCTAGTTTTTTCAGCGGCTGCAGGAGCTCCTGAATCGCCAGCACTTGCACCTCCTGCAACCATAACGGGTGCAGCGGCTGCAGGTTCGATACCGTATTCATCTTTCAATATAGCGGCAAGCTCGTTTACCTCCTTAACAGTAAGGTTTACCAATTGCTCTGCTAACACTTTTACATCTGCCATTGTCGTAAAATTTAATTAAACTGTGATTATAACTGGGTAACTATTGGTTCTTTTCAGACAAAGTTTTAACGATTCCTGCAAGTTTACTTCCACCACTTTGCAAAGCAGAAATAACATTTTTGGCAGGGGATTGAAGAAGTCCAACGACCTCGCCAATCAACTCATTTTTAGATTTGAGCTTAGTTAGCACATCGATAGACTCATCTCCGAAGAAGAAAGAGCCATCTATAGAAGCACCTTTCAAAAGTGGAAGTTTACCTCCACCAGTACGGAAAGATTTCAATACTTGAGCTGGCAATTTGCCAGATTCAGGGCTAAACATGATAGCAGAAGTGCCTTTCAGTACATTGCTATAAAACTCACTATAATCTCCAAGATTGGCTTTATCCAAGGCTTTCTCTATCAAAGTGTTTTTTACAACTTTGTATTCGATTCCTTTTTCGAAACACAATCTTCTGAATTTATTCACCTGGGCAACTGTCATGCCTGATGAATCGGTAACATAAAAGAAGCTCACTTGCGAAAACTTTTCGGCAAGATCACCTATTACCTGTGCTTTTTCCTCTATAGTCATAATTATATCCCTGACACTGAGCTTTTATCAATTGTTATACTTGGGCTCATCGTAGTGCTCAAGTGTATGCTTTTGAAATATGTACCTTTAGCAGAAGTTGGTTTCAACTTTGCAATCACGTTCAAAATTTCCTGAGCGTTCTCCATTATTTTTTCGGGTGTAAATGAAGCCCTACCGATAGTAGAATGAATAATGCCTGTTTTATCTACTTTAAAATCGACTTTACCAGCTTTTATTTCTTTTACAGCCTTTCCAACTTCCAAAGTAACAGTTCCAGATTTAGGGTTAGGCATTAGGTTTCTTGGGCCAAGGACCCTACCCAACTTACCAACCTTAGCCATTACAGTTGGAGTTGTAATAATTACATCAATATCCAACCAGCCTTGTTCGATTTTAGAAATGTAATCATCCAAACCAACATGGTCAGCACCAGCTTCTTTGGCTTCCTGTTCTTTGTCGGGAGAACAAAGCACTAATATTCTAACTTCTTTACCGATACCATTTGGCAAAGCAGCAACGCCCCTAACCATTTGATCTGCTTTTTTAGGATCTACACCCAATCTTACGTCTATATCTACAGAAGCATCAAATTTTGTGTAGGTGATGTTTTTCAACATCGAAGCAGCATCTTGAAGAGAATACTCTTTTTCAAGATCGTATTTCGATAAAACTTCTTTTTGCTTTTTTGTTAACCTTGCCATTTCGTGAAAACTTAGAACGGTTTTTGACCAGTTACAGTAATACCCATGCTTCTAGCTGTACCTGCCACCATCGACATTGCCGAATACAATTCGAAACAATTCAAGTCTGGCATTTTGGTTTCAGCTATTTTTTTAACCTGATCCCAAGAAACAGAACCTATCTTGTTTCTATTTGGCTCGGCTGAACCACCCTTAGCTTTTGCTGCTTCGAGCAACAATATGGGCGCAGGTGGAGTCTTGATTACAAAATCAAAACTTTTGTCGGTGTAATATGTGATGAGTACAGGAAGAACTACGCCTTGCTGATCCTGGGTTTTTGCATTAAATTGTTTACAAAACTCCATGATATTCAAACCCTTACTACCTAGAGCAGGTCCTACTGGAGGCGAAGGTTTCGCTTCATTTCCTTTTATCTGCAATTTCAAATATCCAAGTACTTCTTTAGCCATTTTATTGTATTTTCTCTACTTGCATAAAATTGAGCTCTACTGGTGTGTTTCTGCCAAAAATTTTAACAGTAACATTGAGCTTTTTCTTTTCATCAAACACCTCTTCAATCGTTCCGGTGAAACCATTGAAAGGACCATCCATTACTTTTATAGACTCGCCTTTAATGAAGGTAGTGTTCAACATTGTAGTATCTTCCTCACCTTCCTCGGTTTTGCCCAAGAACCTATTCACCTCTTGTGGTCTTAGCGGTGCAGGCATTTTATCTGTACTTTTCCCATTGGCTCCTAAAAAACCAATAACACCTGGTATGGTATTGATAAGGTGAAAAACTTCTCCATGATTCAAATCGGCAGAAACCAAAATGTAACCAGGGAAATAGCTTCTTTCTCTCACCTTCTTTTTACCATTTCTCATTTGGTATACTTTTTCAGCAGGAATGACAAGTTCAGGGACGAAATCTTCAAGTTTTTGACGAGCAATTTCGTTTTCTAAATAGCCCTTCACTTTTTTTTCTTGGCCACTTACTGCTCTAAGCACATACCATTTCAAATCCGCCATGAGTGCTTTAAGAATTAGTTTGTAGAATTATAATACGCTGCAAGACCATTTTTAAAAGCAAGATCTACCAGGCCAATGACCATGGCAAATAACAATGAAGCAACCAACACCAGCATAGCGCTGTTTTGTAGTTCGACCCTTGATGGCCAACTAACGTTGTCCTTCATTTCTTGGTAGGAGTCTTTTACAAACTGTGTTAACTTGTTCATTATTTAACCTATTTTTTCAATTTTTGCACGGGCGGAGAGGCTCGAACTCCCAACCTACGGTTTTGGAGACCGCCACTCTACCAATTGAGCTACGCCCGTTTACGATGCGCTGTCCAAAAATGGGAGTGCAAAGATAGCTGTTTGCTCTACATAAACAAAAAAAGTTCCCGATTTTTTCGGGAACTTTTTTTGTTTATTAATTTACTATTTAAGTATCTCCGTTACTTGACCAGCACCTACTGTTCTGCCACCCTCACGAATAGCGAAACGAAGACCTTTCTCCATCGCTACTTTATTAATAAGCTTCACAGTAATGGTTACGTTGTCGCCTGGCATAACCATTTCTACACCAGATGGCAATTCGATTTCACCAGTAACGTCAGTAGTACGCATGTAGAACTGAGGGCGGTATTTGTTGAAGAATGGGGTATGACGTCCACCTTCCTCTTTTGAAAGCACATACACTTCGGCTTTGAATTCAGAGTGAGGGGTTACAGAACCTGGTTTGCAGATAACCATACCACGAGCTATTTGCTCTTTGTCGATACCACGAAGCAAAAGACCAACGTTATCGCCAGCTTCACCACGATCAAGAAGTTTGCGGAACATTTCAACTCCAGTACAAGTAGTTTTCAAACCTTCGGCACCCATTCCAATGATGTCAAGGGCATCTCCTACGTTCACTACACCACGCTCGATACGGCCAGTAGCCACAGTACCACGACCAGTGATAGAGAATACGTCTTCAACAGGCATCAAGAAAGGAAGGTCCACAAGACGCTTAGGAATTGGGATATAAGTATCCACAGCCTCCATCAATTCGTCTATTGTTGACACCCATTTGGGATCATCATTCAAACCACCAAGGGCAGAACCACGAATAATTGGAATTTCGTCACCTGGGAATTCGTAGAAAGATAGGAGTTCACGTAGTTCCATTTCCACCAAATCAAGTAGTTCAGGATCGTCAACCAAGTCCACTTTGTTCATAAATACTACAAGCGCAGGAACACCAACCTGACGAGCCAAAAGGATGTGCTCGCGAGTTTGAGGCATAGGGCCATCGGTAGCAGCACAAACCAATATTGCACCATCCATCTGAGCAGCACCCGTTACCATGTTTTTCACATAGTCAGCGTGACCAGGACAGTCAACGTGAGCATAGTGGCGGTTTTTTGTTTGATATTCAACATGCGAAGTATTGATAGTAATACCACGCTCTCTTTCTTCAGGAGCATTGTCGATTGAAGAAAAGTCCCTAATTTGAACACTTGGGTCATTTTTTGCCAACACTTTCGTGATAGCAGCAGTAAGAGTAGTCTTACCGTGGTCAACGTGTCCGATAGTACCTACGTTTACGTGAGGTTTGGAACGATCAAAGGTTTCCTTAGCCATATCAGTCGAATCTAAATTTTAATAAGTAATTATAAAAGAAATAAACATTTTCACTTTTAATTAAGACACTGCAGAAATCAGTTTAAGACCGCCACAGTAAAACAACAACTATTATGAGCTGTTGATGAGAATTGAACTCACGACCTCTTCCTTACCAAGGAAGTGCTCTACCCCTGAGCTACAACAGCTTTGGTTCAGAGCGGGAGACGAGGCTCGAACCCGCGACCTATAGCTTGGAAGGCTATCGCTCTACCAACTGAGCTACTCCCGCTTGCAGACTCCAAATCTCTCAGAATCCAATCAACTCGTGGGGCGAGGTGGATTCGAACCACCGAAAGCATTACACTAACAGATTTACAGTCTGTCCCATTTGGCCACTCTGGTATCACCCCGAACAAAGAACTATGTTTCTCATTTTCAGATACTTATATATAATAAGTACACTTTTCTGAAAAAGGAAGTGCAAAGGTATAGCTTTTTATCAATTCCCAAAATAATAGCCTGCAAAAAATATAAGCTTTACTCTTGTAAGCCACCCACGACCACTCTGTAAAATTGGTCGGTATTCAGATATTTGTTTGCCAACAACAAAATTGCATCTGGATTCATGTTTTGAACCTCATTTACGTATCTGTCGAAATAATCGTAATCCAAACCGTTGAAATGCAAAACCTTGAATTTGTCGATGAGCGAGAATGGAGTATTGATTGAATTCATAAATCGCCCCAACATGTAAGACTGAACTGTTTTAAGTTCGTTTTGAGGCACCAATTCGGTTTTTAATCGATTTATTTCAAAATCTATTTCTTGCAAGGTTTGTAGCGTATTTTCTATTTTGACATCGGTAGCAACTACAAAATATGAAGCATGCATCATTGGATGAACAGAAGAGTGAATACCATACGTGTATCCTTTCTCTTCACGAATATTTCGCATGAGCCTAGAACCAAAAAAACCGCCTAATAATTCGTTCACCACCAAAAAGCCAACAAAATCGGGATGTTTCCTTTCTACACTGTGTGAGCCATATCGAATGCTTGATTGCATGGCTCCTTCTTTTTCAACCAACACCTTGCTTGGCTTCGGATTTTGATTGGAGTATGTATCGTGTTTTGAAGCACCCGCAATACCGGTTTTTGTTCCTAGATATGTGTCCAAAAGTTTGATAGTCTTGGTCAATTGAAATTGACCTGAAACAAAAACCTCCATATTGCCAATTTGAAGACTATTATGGGCAAAATCTAAGATATCTTTTTGTACAACAGACTGTATATCTTCTTCTTCATAATGCCTGCCATACGGATTTGCAAGTCCAAATAGCGCTTTTTTAAATTCGTTTGACGCTACAAATTGCGTTTTTTCCTTATTTACTCTAAGGCTTTGTAAAGTAATTGTCTTGATATTTTCAAGCTCCTTTTCAGGAAAAATTGAATCTGTCAAAATATCGACGATGACCGGCAAAAGATTTGACAGATTTTTCTCCATCAAATAAAAAGTAAGGTTTACATGCTCGAAACCTTGATGAACCTCGACAAATGCTCCATAGAGCGCAATTGTGTCGGCTATCTGTTTGGACGACATCTTACTGGTACCTTCAGTCATCATCTTGGAGGCCAAATGTGAAAGACCATTTTTGTTTTCGAACCAAGAACCTGCTTTGAACACAAATTCCAACCTAATAATAGGCTGGCTGCCTGCACACAAAGTATGTACAGGAATGCCATTTGACAAGGTGTTTGTTTGGGCTTTTTTTAAAGAAAAAGGATGAAAAGGAGGCGAGGATGGGGCAATTTTTCTATCAAGCATACCCCCTTATTCGGTAATAGATTCTGTTTCCTTGCCCCTTTGTTTTTCCAATTCCATGTATAGAGAGAATCGAAGTGTGCCCTCCAAAGGATTGTTTTGCCTTCCTGCTACTAAATAAGAAAAATCTATTCCCGCTTTGCCTTCATAAAACTTGAGCCCAAGCCCTACTGTGAAAAACTTACGATTGCCTTTCAACACATTTTCACGGAAGTGCCCTACACGAAGGGCAAAAATATCGGCATACAAATATTCCATTCCGTATGACATGGTTATTTCTTTCAACTCTTCTTGGATGCCACCTGGCGCATCGGTAAAAGAACCCAAAACTCCTTGAAACAATGGGCGATCGGGGTCTTTGCCTTTGTATATCACCTTGTTGCCAGCATTGGTAGAATCGGTACCATTGCTAGCTTGGTAGTAAACAGGAGGAGTTGGAACCATCAATTTATTTGCATCGGTTGTAAAAGTCAGTTTGTTGTACAGATCAAGTTCTAGAGTGTACGCAGCTCCAATTCTTAAGTTTGTAGGAATAAAGTCATTACGATTATTGTTTGTATACGAAATCTTGGAACCAAAATTGGTAATTGCCACACCCCATGCAAACCGTGAGTTTTTAGTGCCCGACACAAATTCTTTGTTCCAATACAACCCAATGTCGCCACCAAAACCTTTGGCAGGCTTCGATTCTGTACCACCTCCTGGGCTTGTAAAATTGCCGGCAAGATTGGAATATATGAACTTCAGCCCCACGGCTACGCTCATATTATCGCTTAAAATACGCGAGTAGCCAACAGTTCCAGCATATTCCCTAGGGTTGAATTCCAAATATTTATTGCCACTGTTGTCGGTAAAATCGATTTTACCCAAATTAAAATACGTCATTGAAACATAGACGGCATCTTCTTTTCTAAGTTTTGTATAGCCCGACAAATAGGATATCGACATGTCGTCGACCAACTTTCTGAGCCAGGGTGTGTATGAAATCGACAACCCGTAGTCTTTCTGAGCAAATGCATATTTGGCAGGATTCCATTGGGAAGAATACACATCGGGTGTTGTGGCCACACCTGCATCGCCCATAGCCCCGGCACGAGAATCGGGCGCGATGTTCAAAAAAGGAACCGCAGTAGTAATGGGACGAGCACTTCCTTGTATGGAAGTAGGCTGACCAGCAGAATTGGTAAGAGTACCTGTGGCTGGGTTGTATCTTGTACCTTGTGAAAATGAAAAAGTATTCACTAGAGAAAGAACTACCAAACTCAAAAGAACATTCTTCTTGCTGAAATTCATTTTTAAAACATCAAAGTGGGCAAATATACTTAATTTAGGATAACGAGTTTTTCAAAGGCTTCCTTTTTGACACCATCGCTTAGCGTCTTGACTGATAGTTTGTAAACATACACTCCCCTGCCTATGGCGTCTCCAAAATCGTCTTTACCATCCCAATGAAATTCGGAAATGTGGGTTTTGGCATTTGGCTCAAATGATGTAAATGTTTTCACGAGTTTTCCTGTGACCGTGAATATTTGCAACATCACTTCCAGATTGTCGCCTGCGCGATTGTGGTCGAAATGGAAAACGGTACTATTGGTAAAAGGATTGGGATAGTTGAGCACATGTTTTAACGCCAGCTTTTCACTATTTAAAACCGTAAAATTCAAAATGCCATTCTCCTTCCCAACCCCAATTTTATTTGCATCAAACGCATTTATTTTTATTGTATTATCCCCTTCTGGTAAATTGGAAAGTCGGAATCGTATGGTGCCCGACTGATAACTATCCCTATCGGATTTAAAGTAACTATCTAACACAATCTGGTTTTTAGAATCGCCGTTTATTGTAGCGGTTATCGAAGTGCCTATTCCCCCAACCGAACTTATGCCGTTTTCATCGTACAATTTCACTATTAAGAGTGGACTGTTGCCCGTAATGCCACCCTGAACAAAAGATTCATCGTTCAAAAAAACTTTTACTTGCGGCGGTGTATTGTCTATTACTACATTTTTTTCAGCGCTTCCAATATTGATTTTCTGAACGCCCCCTGCATCGGACAGCGTGCCATTTTCCACATTGGCATACAAACTTATTTTTCCCAAACCTACCGTGTAGTTTATGTCTTTGGAAACAATAAATGTAAAATTGAATTCGCCGTTACGCACAGTAGCCGATCCATCAAAAATCTTTTTTTGTTGCTTTGGATAATTTGTCATAGGCTGGTCGATGGTCTGAACAGATATGTCTTTGTCATACACAAGAATATTCACCACCCCATTGAAATCGGTTCTTTTCAAACCTGAAATTGCATCTTGAATTTCCCCTGAAAAGGTCACTTTAGACTGAGCTTTGAGTGTGTCTGTGCTGGAATTTAAACTTTGATTATTTATTTTAGTCAACACCACATTGTCTTTTGGATACGATAAAAGCATGGATGGATCGCCTAGCAAAGCAAAATTTCGATTGTAAATGTCGTATATGCTATTGTTTTTACATATTCTTTGTATTTCTCCCAAGCGCTGATGCTCGTTGTTTACTTTCAGAAGCACATTGTCGTTGAATGAAGCATTGATAAGCTCGTTGCCATATTGATATACAGGGCGCGTAGTAGTTA
>JBIKRJ010000139.1:0-6433 GCA_044349205.1 Cytophagales bacterium
CACCTAAAAAAAGTTTAAGGTATTCTTCGGAATGTACCCCACCCTCGTCAAGTATTTTTTTACGAAAGAAAAAAAAGACCACCCAAGAAAGGTATGCAGCCAAAAAATCGGCTACTACAAAACGAATCTTTCTAAAATTTGGGGTCAATTAGGTGTATCGCGATTTTGGTGTCAGTAAGCGTTTTTGTCGCCTTTGCACATACTGTAAACAGTCAGGACAATGATTTTCATATCTAACCAAAAAGTCCAGTTTTCGATGTAGAAAAGATCGACTTTTATTCTTTGCTTCATTGTAAGGGTATCACACACTTCTCCTCGGTGTCCTTTAGTCTGTGCCAAACCAGTGATCCCAGGTTTTACCACATGCCTTAAAGTGTACTTGTCTACTCTGTTTTGAAAATCATCATTCAGTTTCAACGGATGTGGCCTTGGTCCTACTATGCTCATTTCGCCCATAAACACGTTGAAGAACTGTGCAAATTCATCTAAACTTGTTTTGCGTAAAAAACGACCGATTTTAGTTACTCTGTTATCGTTTTTAGTGGCTGCTTTGAATTCTGCATTTTTAGAATAGGTCATAGTTCGAAACTTCAAACAAGCAAAAATTTTATCGTTTTTTCCTGCTCGTTTTTGTTTGTAAAATATAGGGCCTTTAGAATCTAATTTGATTAGGATTGCGATAAGCGGGGTAAGCCAACTCATCACAAAAATGATTGCGAAAAAAGAAAATACGATGTCAAAGACTCTTTTGATAGTTGCATTGAACAAACCGTTCAATGGATTTCGCTTAATGGCATAGTACGGTTTGCCGTCAATATATTCGACAGTAAGCTTTGTGCCAAGTATAGTCTTGAGATTTGGCAAAGAATGTGAAAACGTGTGCTCCACGTTTTTTTCCTTCAACTCCACCTCTTCAAGTAGAATTGAAGGACTGTACAAAGAATCAGACATATAGTTCTACTAAGAAAGAGTAGAGTGGAGCCATAGGCAGGTTTTCTCAGAGCATTCAATGCAAATATATACTAATACGGCAAAAAAGATAACCTAATTAGTCTTATAAATTTAGATTTATTGTTGCAATTCGCAATAAAGAGCGTGATATAAATTAGCAATTATGCCCATGTGGTACTTGTCATTGTAAATTTCTTCCGACTTCGCACCAAATTTTATTCTTTTATCCTCGTCATGCAAAAGTTCAATTAGCATGCTGTAGGCCTCGGTTTCATTTTTAAAAATATAACCATTTTCATCATTCGCTACCAAGTCCACATTACCAACACAATTGCTCATTATCAAGGGTTTGCCCATTGCCATGGATTCTAACACTGCCAACGGCATTCCTTCCCATAAAGCAGTGGAAAGATAAATATCTATTTGACCAAGTTGGCGATATAGCTCTTTTTTTGACAACCAACCCGTAACTCCTATGTTGGAAGATTTCAAGGTATTTCTCATTTCTCCATCACCAATCCAAACAAAACGAATAGCCTCATTTGGTACAAATTTTTGTGCAATGGCATCAAATTGCGAAGGATTTTTTTGTATAGTAATTCTACCTACAGTTCCTACTGTTAGTAAATTTTGTTTCTTGTTTTTTTGTTCAGCTACATAATCAACTTCGGTACCATTTGGAATAACCATTGGTGTTAGACCAATTTCTTGCATTGCTTTACTTTCCGAATCCGAGCAACATATTATTTTGCAAGGCAACAATGCGTTTGCAATCTTTTCAAGAAACTTATATAAATATTTTACAAAAAAAGAGACATCACGACGAAGAAAAGAGACGGCATGTGTCGTGTACACCACTTTTTTTATGCCAAGTTTAAAACAAACCACTCTACCACAAAAACCTGCTTTGGACGAATGTAGATGCACAACTTCAACATCTGATTGATTTCTTAAAATCTTAATAAGTTGCGAAAGCGCTTTTAGGTCATAGAAGATTCTAATTTCGCGCTGGGCATTTGCCCAATAAACTGATTGAATATTTTTAGGAAAAGATTCGCCAAATTCATTTTCCAACTTGTTGTATGCCTTAAAGGCCCGCTCACCACAAACTACAATATGCTGATGTTGAGGTAAGTACTTAGCAAGTAAATAGATGAAATCGAAGCTACCACCATCGGACTCTATTATGTGAAGAATTTTCAAATCAATATTAGCTAGCCCAGGTAGTTGATTTTAAATATGCCCATGTCATAGGCCCATCTCTTTTTTCGCTAAGTATAAGCTCTTTCTCTTCATCGTTGTAAGAGTTTAAAATGCTATATAAACTAGGATTTGGATTGTGACTTTTCAATATTTTCAACTCGTGAGATGTTGAAAATAGAGGTAAAACAGTAGCACTTATTGTGTCATCAAAAATGTCATGCATTTCAATAAGCAAATCAGTATTTATAAGATACGGTACTGTTTCTTTTGTAAATAATTGTTTTTCAAAACCCTCACAATCGCATAAAATAAATGTTTTTTTGTTTTTGTCAATTTTCAACAAATCATTTGGTGAAAACTTGTTTGCTAGCTTGATTTTGTTTGACACTCCATTCAGTTGTGCCATTTCACTACATAAATTCAAAGCCTCATTATCTATATCATAAGCATAAATTGATGATTTTTCAGAAGTTAGGGCAAAACCAACAGCATAATATCCTTCCGCACAACCTATATCAATTATTATATCATAACCTTTGCTTGGAACTGAATTTACCACCTCAAGCAATTCGCTTTCATAAGATCCGATGATTTTCGGCGCCATTACACTGCATTTTGAATGCAAAGAAGGATATCTCATACCTTTGAAAGGTCCGTCCAATACAACTTTAGAGAAATTGTTCGATTTGAAAAACTGATGTTCTGCCATCATTTTTTTCCATTTGAACAAACACCTTTCTCCTAAAACGGAAAAAAAATTATCAAAGATTGTACGGACAAGAAAATTATCGGAAAAAAAGATAAAGGTATTTTTTAATTGCGCATTCATCTTTTTAAGCCTCGTCAACGAATTTTTTCAATCTGGGATAAAAGTAAAAAATCAAGGAGCAAAATACTCCCAAAAACAAGCCTACAGGCAATGCAATGCTATACTTTGGGCTATATTTCTTTTTAAACTTTGTAAAATGCCTTACAATTAATACGTCTTCGATTTGCGCGAGATCTTCCTTATATTTTTTTTGTTTTTCATACATATCTACCAGTTTTTGATTCAATCCACCTATGTCAGACAAGAACAAATTTGGCACATTTCTATTGCCCTTGTTGTTCAAAATATCTGTTACATTCCCTTTAAGGGTGTCTACGTTTTCGATTTCTTCGTTTAACTTGTCAATGTTGAATTTCAAACTAGACCTAGCGGACTCCAACCTTAATTTCACATACGGAATATTCTCCACATAGTATTTCAAACCAAACTCTAAGCTGTCCAACACATTGGTATCGTAAACTTTAGCAGTAATCTCAAAACCAAGTTTCTGCTCAGTTTCCTCATATATATTTGTCGTCAACTTTGTTCTTTTCACTTCTATGCCATGTACATTTTTTAAATTTTCTACAGAAATAGAGGTGAATTTGCTAATCTGTTCATAGTCTTTCTGCTTGAAGAGCTTTCCTAGATCTTCATACAAACTAATCACCTTACTGTCTGAAAGATTTGCCGAAAAAGCTCCCATCGTACTTTGATAGACAGGCTTGCTAAAAATACACCATGCCAACCCTAATAATATGCCGGAAATACTTCCGATATACAGCTCTCTTTTGGCAGACTTCAAAAACCTAATGAAGTTAGAAAACAACTTCAACAAATCAACATTATCCCCAACTACTTCTGGATGACTACTTTTCATGAATTTAAGCTATTATATGAAGATGAAAAACAATAGAAAAAAGAGTAAGACAAAACACCTTTTGCAACATCAAACATGTTTTCTGTAATCAAACACAAAATCAAAATCCCTAACACACCAACTTGCAAAAAGTCTTTGTTTAGAAAAGTTGAATTTAACAAAGGTGCCATAAAAACTAAAAGAAGTAAAATAACACCTAAAACTCCCAATCTAATGATATAGTCAAGATATTGACAATGACTATCATAGTCCAAAAAGTCATTCATACCAATTTGGACATAACAATCATTCAAAAATTTTGTAGCATCTCCAGTTCCAACACCGAACAAATAGTTTTCTTGAGCAATTTTAAAGGCACAGCTAAATGTAGTTGTACGAGTGGAATAGTAATTTCTTTTGTCATTAACTATAACAGTTTCTTTTGGAGACAAAATTTGCTCCCATCTACTTTTTAGTGGTGGAAAAAGTCGAATGCTCACTACAAAAAGAACAACTAAAACAGATGATACAAGCAAGAGTTTGGATTTGTTAATGCCTTTTGTGGCAATTAAAATAAAAGCAACTGCTGCAAAAGTAGCGATGATTGCAGTTTTTGCCATAACCAACATCAGAATTATAGAAAAAACAACAAAAGAGAATACATACAACGACCTATAAATAGTGTTCTGAGATTGAACACAAAATACTTGATAAACGGAATACAACAATGCAATTGAAATATTTAATCCGAACTGTACATGAGACATTCCTACTGCAGAAGCTAGCTTCAATGTAAAAAACTCGTTAACACCCCAAATTCCTGCCTTTTCGCCAGAAACAACCTTATAAATGGCGGTTAGAAAAGAAAATAAAATTACAACCAAACTTCCGAGCAGATAAAAATCCCATATTTTCTTTTTGTTAAATTCTGTTGACAGTTCGGAAATAGAAAAAATTATCGGCAAAAGCACAAACACAGATTTTCTTTCTAAATGTAAAAAGCCGTTTCTTAAATCATAAGTATGCACTAAACCTATTACTTCAATAAAGAATAATAAAACCAATAAACTGCTCATCCTTGCAAAAGAGTAACTTTTAGGATCAAAAAAAATGAGGGACAAAGCAATTATAGCACATGCAACTATTAGTATATTAGTAAATACATAGGGAAATGACAATGAAAATGACAAACCACATACTGCATATAGCATGATGGTTTTAAGTGATGCCTTCATGCAATATTTCTTTGTTTTCCCAAGAGTCGAGTTGAATTAAAAGGATAGGAATCCAAAAAGGAAAATGATAATACAACACACATATCGAGGAGTGAAGAATTAAATAAACCAAACTAAAATTGGCATATGTAGTGACATCCGAATTAGATTTCAAAAGCCTGTACACTATCAATCCAAAAAAACACAAAAAAAGAAAAGCTGAGAAAATGCCAGTGTCGGATAATATGGTTAAAAACGTTGAAAAATAACCTGATTCGTATTTTTCAACACCATAGCCAGGACCTTGTCCAAAAAAAGGAGAATTTAACCACTCTTTTATTGAAGCTGCTATTTTCAGTTTACGGTCATAGGCAGAAGCATTAGAATCTGACAAGGATATTTTTTCAATCAAATAATTGGTGTAGACAGTATCGTTCAGAAGAAATGCAAGAACTAATAACACAAATGCTAAAGCAACAAGGTAGAAGCTATATTTTTTGAAGTATCTCCATGTACTTTTAAAGTTAACAATCAGAAACGAAAGGACTAAAAAAGCCCAACCTGCAGCTGATGCCAAAAACAGCAAGCACAAAGCATGACTTATTAAAATGATGTAAAGAGAAATCTTCTTCTCTTGTTTGTTTGCATAAAAAACAGCAAACGGAAGCATTATGTTTGTAAAATAAGCAGTATGACCTGGCTCTTCAGTAACACCCGCTACCGAGTAGAAGAATTTCTGAATATAGAAATTCATATTTGAAGTCTCGTCCCCACCAGTCAAAAACAAAGTCCTAATTTCTATGTGATGATTATTCAACAAATACCACTCCAAAATCACCACCCAATCACAAAGCAATAGTGAAAAGAAAAAATATTTTGTGACTTGAAGTATAGAAAAACTGCACCGAAAAAATATAAGCTTGAAAAATATCAAATACATAACTACTGCAAATGTATATGAGAGTGCATGATTAAAAGACCTTGTTTCTCCATATCCAGCAAAAAAGGATACCCAAACAAAAACCAAAAGCAGTAACATCAAGATATCTTCCTGAAATAAAACAAAGTGAAGTGGTTTTTTCAGAATCTGTAAAAGAAGAAAAGGAATAGAAAAAAGAAATAAAACCAAGATTAGAACTACTGGCAACCGTAACCACGATGATATAGCCAACCAAGAAACAAATGGTGAAAAAACAAGAAATACTTTGAGCAATGTCTCTTGTACAGGATGCTTTTGCCTAACTAATGTCACGAATTATTGAAGATGGTGAACTAAAACGTCTAATATATCTGTACATCATGAAATTACCTAGAATATTCCAAAAAGCTAATGTTATGAAACTTGCGACTGCGCAACCTAAATAGCCATAAATTGGGATAAGCAATACATTGATTGAA
>JBIKRJ010000140.1:0-6421 GCA_044349205.1 Cytophagales bacterium
CGCCACCCAAAGTTATGTCGGGCGTGGTGCGCCTTACAAGAAACCAAAGACAAACACTGGGATGTAACGAAAAGTTATTTAAAACAATCGTCAAAACAGCTTATCATAATCGCAGGAAAACATTGCGCAACAACTTGAAGAGCCTAAATTTGTCATCCGAATTTCTCTCGGGGCGTTTTTTTGATCGAAGAGCAGAAGAACTTACCGTCGATGAATTTATTGATTTGACAAACGACATAGAAAAAGAAAGGTCTTCTTAATCTTTCCAACAAACCATGGCACAATTTGAACTATCAGTAGAGTTTTTGGAGGAAGTTAGAACGGCTATTGATGCCAAAGACTCCGAAAAAATCAATTTGATGATGGACGAGTTGTATCCTGCCGACATTACTTCGGTGCTGTATGAACTCGATACAAATGAGTGCAAATACCTTTTCGATATTTTGGACAAGGGGGTTTCCGCTCAAATATTGAGTTATATCGACGAAGATACACGAACTAAATTCCTGAAAAATTTTGCCTCTAAAGAAATAGCCGAGCTTTTGGAATTTGTCGATTCCGACGATGCTGCCGATATTTTGAATGAGCAACCTTTGAGGATGCGCGACGAGGTGATAGGTTTTATCGCCAACAAAGAAAAAGCCCAAAACATACAGGATCTACTTCGTTATGAAGAAGATACCGCCGGTGCTTTGATGGCCAAAGAGTTTGTGGTTGCAAGATTGAACTGGAATGTGAAGCACTGTATCGAAGAGATACGCAGCCAAACGGCCAATTTGGAAAAGTTATACACCGTGTATGTTATCGACGATACCGAGGCTTTGGTGGGGCATGTTTCTTTGAAAAAAATCATTTTGGCCAATGATTCCACAAAAGTAGCTGCTATTTGCGAGCAAGATGTGCTGTATGTGGAAACTTGGATGAGCAGCGAAGAAGTGGCCGATATCATGCAGAAGTACGATTTAGACTCTATTCCAGTTGTGAACGTACAAAAAAAACTTGTTGGGATGATTACCATAGACGACGTGGTGGACATCATCAAGGCTCGTCAAGAAATAGACCGTCAAGCCATGGCCGGTATTACTGAAGACATTGAAGAAGACGACACCGTTTGGATGCTAACCAGGGCAAGGCTTCCATGGCTTTTTATAGGCATGTGCGGCGGACTTGCGGGGGCTTGGTTTATCGGATTATTTGAAAAAAACTTGGTGCTTATTCCTGCCATGGCATTCTTTATACCCCTTATCACGGCTACTGGGGGCAATGTAGGGGTGCAGTCTTCTTCCATAGTGGTGCAAAGCTTAGCTAATCGTACATTTTTTGCTCAAAATTTGATGTATAGATTGTTGAAAGTGTTGCTTGTTGGTTTGGTAAATGGTTTGGTGCTGTCGGCCTTGGTATTTTTGGCCAATTGGAGTCTGGGGCAACCTTTACCATTGGCGGCCATTGTCTCGGTTGCTTTGCTTAGCGTAGTACTTTTGGCATCGGTTATGGGAACAATTACGCCCTTAGTGCTCGATCATTTTGGCATCAACCCTGCCGTTGCCTCAGGGCCATTTATCACTACTACCAACGATTTACTTGGTTTGGCTGTCTATTTTTCGGTAGCTTCTTTGCTATATTCTATTTAATTTAGACATACGCTACTATAAAATGCCCAAGTGCCTAATAATAGACGACATGCATCCTGCACTTTTTCCTTTTTTGGAAGAAGCGGGTTTGTCAATAGATTACCGCTCCGAAATGGAAAGCACTGAAATAGTGCAAATAGTGGGGGAGTACGAAGGCATTGTGGTGCGGGGAAAACTTAGGTTAGACAAGTCTTTTTTTGCGAAAGCCACCAAATTGAAGTTTGTCGCCAGGGCAGGCTCCGGTAAAGACAACATTGACGAAATAGAGGCCGATAGACTTGGAATTGAATTGTTGAATGCCCCAGAGGGCAATCGCGACGCCGTGGCCGAGCATGCGATTGGTATGTTACTAAATTTATTAAACAACATAAATATAGCTGACCAAGAGGTACGAAGTGGGATTTGGAAACGTGAACCAAACAGGGGCAACGAACTGGGTTTTAAAAAAGTAGGTATTATTGGTTACGGAAATACCGGAAGGGCTATTTCTAAAAGGCTGGCTTCATTTGGTTGTGAAATATTAGCATACGATACAAATCCCGAGCAAGTTCCTGAAGTGGGTTCGCGATTGGTCGATATGGAAACCATTTTTGCCGAAGCAGATATTTTGAGCCTACACATTCCCTTGAATGAACAAAACAAACATTTGGTGACTAAGGATTTTTTTGCCCGATTTGCTAAACCGATATGGTTTTTAAATACCGCAAGGGGCGAGCTAGTCAGGACTGAAGACCTAATTGCGGCATTGAAAACAGGAAAAGTATTGGGTGCAGGGCTTGATGTGTTGGAAAATGAAAAATTGGAGAAGTATTCGGAACAAGAAAAATCGCAATTAGCCGAGTTGGCCTCTTTTCCCCATGTAATTTTTTCGCCTCACATAGCCGGTTGGACTCATGAATCGTACCGAAAAATAAGCGAGGTATTGGGACAGAAAATCAAAAATTTTTACAAAAATCTGAAATAGGGGAGTGAAATCAAGCCAACAGTGTTTTGAGGGCTTTGTTTTTATCTTCAAAATGAAATTCGGCGAGGTTTTTTTCCATAGCAGCTCGAATTTTTTCAGTCATCAGATTCCCAATGCTGCCTTCGTGTGTATGATTTAGTTGCGAAGGAGCCGAAAAAGTACTTTCCTCTATCTCTTTTGCTACCTGTTTGTACGCATCCCTGAATGGAGTGCCGGCCAAAACCAGTTCATTTACACGTTCTACACTGAAGAGATGCTGATATTTAGGGTCTTGTAGCAAGTTTTCTTTCATTTCCATGTGCTGCATCATGTACGAAGTCATGTGCAGGCAACTTTCCAATTGTTGGAAAACGGGTATAAAAGACTCTTTGATTTGCTGCAAATCGCGATGATAGCCTGAGGGTAGGTTATTAGTAATCTGCAATATTTGTTGTGGTAAAGATTTTATTTGATTGCAGCGCGCCCGAATCAACTCAAACACATCGGGGTTTTTTTTATGAGGCATGATGCTGGACCCAGTCGTCAAATGGCTTGGAAATGAGAGAAAACCAAAATTTTGGTTCATATACAAGCATACGTCCATAGCCAAACGGCCAATGGTATTGGCAATACAGCTCAATGCGTTAGCCACTATATATTCAGTTTTGCCGCGCCCCATTTGGGCATAGACCACATTGTAGTTCAAGTCTTCAAAGCCCAACAATCGGGTAGTTAAAGTGCGGTTCAATGGAAAAGAAGAGCCATAACCCGCCGCCGATCCCAAAGGATTTTTGTTCGAAACACGATAGGCTGCCTGCAATACTAGCATATCATCTGAAAGACTTTCGGCATACGCTCCAAGCCAAAGACCGAATGAGGAGGGCATGGCTAACTGCAAGTGGGTATAGCCTGGAAGCAAATGGTTTTTGTATCGCTCGCTTAGCTCGGTCAGCAAGTCAAACAATCCTTTAGCCGAGTGGGCAATTTGCTCTATGGCATCCCGCATAAACAGTTTCAAGTCCAACAACACTTGGTCGTTGCGTGACCTTCCACTATGTATTTTTTTTCCTACATCGCCCAGTTTTCTTGTCAACATCAGCTCTATTTGGGAATGTACATCTTCCACACCTTCATCTATGGCGAAATTCCCTTTTTTGATTTCAGAATAGATCTCTTTGAGCTCCACAAGCAAAGTCTCCATTTCTGCTTTTTCCAGTAAGCCTACACTTTCCAACATTATGATGTGTGCCATTGAACCCAACACATCGTGTTCGGCCAAGAACATATCCATTTCACGGTCTAGCCCAATCGTGAAACTTTCAATGCCCTTGTCGGTGTCGTTGTTCTTTTGCCAGAGTTTCATAAAAAGCAGTTGGATGAAAAGTGTAGCTTGTTAAAAAAAACAGTTCAAATAGCGTCGTTCAGCAAATCGGTCGAAACAGGTTTAATTAGTTCTGACAATGATTTTTTATTTAAAGCGGTTTTTTCTTTATGAATTTCGGAAGTCGTTTCGCCTTTCAGTTTTTGCATAATTTTGATGCGTTCTTCCAATTTTCCCTGCGAGGGGTCTAGGCGTTTTTCCTCTTCTTCAGTTAGTGTTTTAAGGGTTGCCAATTTTTGAATATTCGTCATGTTAGTTATAGTTATTTTCTTTTTCTGTTTTGTTGAATTCTTTAATACGATCCGATACCTCTATGAGCAATGAGGAGTGTTTTTCAATAGCATTTCCTATTACCACCACATCGGCGCCGGCCGAAAGCGCATCTATCGCTTTGCCAGCCGAATCTATGCCGCCACCCACTATCAGGGGGCAATCTACAGCTTTTCTCACATAGGCGATGGTTTTGCGGTCTATTGGCCTTTGGGCACCGCTTCCGCTGTCTAAAAAAATACTTTTCATTCCCAACATTTCGCCCGCCATGGCCGTGCATGCCGCAATAGAGGGTTTGTCGTGCGGAATGGGTATGGTATTGCTAATGTAAGAAACAGAAGTGGAATGTCCACAATCGATTAGTATGTACCCTGTTGAAATGACTTCCAAATTACTTCTCTTGATGATAGGCGCCGAAATCACATGCTGACCAATAAGTAATTCGGGGTTGCGGCCCGATATAAGCGAAAGGAAAAGCAGCGCGTCAGCATTGGAATCTACGTGCAAGGTGCTACCAGGAAATATAAGCACTGGTATGTCGCAATGGTCTTTTATAGTTTTGATAACCAAGCCCATGTTATTGGTCGTAATCAAACTGCCGCCTACAAAAAAGTAGTCGACCACACATTCATTGGCCATGTTTACCAATTTTCGGCATTGCTCGGCATCGGTTTTGTCGGGGTCGATTAAAACGGCCAAGGCTTTTTGCCTTTTCAGTCTTTTTTCAATAATAGACTCGTAAACCAATTTATTCTTCTTTAGTTTTCTCTTTTTCGAAGCTTTCTATGAAATCTTGCAGTTTCTTTTTGGCGATTGAAACCAAAAACAATGCGATACTACTTTTAATCTGTTTCACTATGGCAGAGTCTTCCTCGTTTTTTACCACATGAACTACCGGCTGGGCAGGGCTAGGTTGATAGTTTTGAGGAGGAACCTGCACCGTTTTTTCTTCTGAAGAGGTAAGAAGCCTCAAAACAAGGTAGGTGGCCAATAGACTTCCCCCTATGATTAGGGCGTTTTTACCGTTTTCTTCCACATATTCCTTTATCTTTTGAATATTCTCTTCAATATCGTTTTCCAAAGAGGCCGACTTTTTTACCAATTTGGCTTTTTCGTCGTCGTAATCAAATGCTATCCGATTCTTCGTCTCCATTTTGTTCTGTTTTAATAGTGGAAATAATTTTGTTTTTGATACTGTCCGTGACCAACTGCCTTGCTTTTTCACGTGTCAAAAGTAGAATTAAAACGAAACATACTCCCGACATGGTCAGATATCCCAAAAATGGGTTTCCTGTTTTTGAATTTATTATTTGTATGAGCAACGCGATAAGCACACCAAAACCTGTGAGGGTAATGCCCATCAGCAAGAAAAGATATAGCATATTGGAAAAGATTTCATACACACGCTCTTCTATACCCAATTGATAAAGTTTCAGTTTGGTATCGATGTAGTCGCTTATTTTGTCTTTTATTCCTGAAAAAAACTGCATCTGTAGCGTTCTCGGTAAAATCAAAGTTATGTGAAATTTCAGAAAAGAAAATGAAAAATTCATTTTCTATCGCTTACAAACTCAAGTCCCTAAGTTGAATGAACAAGGCTTTATTTGACAGGTAAACTTCGTAGGCACAAATGGCCAACGAACCAAGCATGGTGGCCAAACTAAGACCAAACATAATATGGCTTATACTGCCAAGTCCGTAATAAATAAGGAACATGCTAAAAGCCGCAAAGAATGTACTGGCAATGCCCATTAATTGCATGTTTCTAATTAGTAGAATTCTGGTTTTCAGTATTTTAATCTGTTCTATAATGCTAGGCGAAGATTCGGTTTTGTATTGTGTATGCAAAATTCTGATGCGGTTACTAATGGCCATATAGCGGTTGGTGTAGGCAAGCAGCAATAGCGAAATGGTGGGAAATAAAAGGGCAGGTGTAGTCAAGCTCAGCGCATCCATTTCAGTAGTTTTTGATACACAAGCAATCCTTAGTCCACAAATTGACAAAGATAGGCTGTGTCTTTTGGCACTTTCAGTTGAAATTTGCTGTCGCCGACTACATCAAATTTTGTGCCAGCGGTGTAGCTTTTCCATTCGGTTGTGTTGGGAAGCTTTACAATCAGTTCGCCCGAAATTACCGTCATTATCTCGGGTTTTGCAGTTCCAAATTCGTACTCGCCTGCTGCCATCACGCCCACA
>JBIKRJ010000141.1:0-6346 GCA_044349205.1 Cytophagales bacterium
AAATGAAAAAAATCGTTCTTCTTGCTTCTTTCGTAGGGGTATCAATTTTCGCAAATGCACAAGGTCCAGCCAAGGGTAGAATCTTTTTGGCGGGTACTGTTGGGTTTGGTTCTCAATCTCAATCTGCAGGCGGAACTTCTACCAGCTCTAGCAATTTTACTGTTGCTCCAGGTGCTGGTTATTTCTTGAGTGACAAGGTTGCACTAGGGGCACAATTCAGTCTGAAGTCTAGTACTTCTGGTTCACCTTCTGTTACCCAAACTTCTACTGGTTTTGGTGTGTTTGGTCGCTATTACATCACCAAAGATGTTATGGGAGCCAAGGCTTCTCTTTTCCTCGATGGTTCATTGAGTTACCAATCTAACAATAATGGAGGTGGTAGTGCAAAACCTACTAATACTATTGGTTTAGGTGTTGCACCCGGATTTGCTCTTTTCCCTACAGACAAATGGGGTTTTGAACTTTCCATGCCTAATCTTCTAGGATTCAGTTCTTCTTCAACTGCGGCTCAACCAGGTGGAAGTTCTACTACTGATAGCGGTTTTGGACTAGGTCTTTCCACTATTTCAGGTCCTGTCATTACTGCTGTTTACTTCATTAAGTAAATTCTAAGCAGACGGAATTTCTGCTTGTTTCATTCAACAAAGCCTTGGGCACATAGCTCAAGGCTTTTTTTGTTATACATTCCACGTTTTTTACTATATTTGACAATTGAGTCTTGTCAGTGAAAATACCAACTGTTTTATTGTTTTTTTACCTCACTATCAATACAATAGCGCAATCTTTTGGTCAAGTACCTCCTAAGCGCTCCAATCCATTCGATGTGTCTCTGGATGCACAAGGTCAGGAGAAAGATACTTGGTTCAGAATTGTGCGCATGAAGCGTTGCCCTATCAAAGCATGCCAAACCAAAATGGTGCATACCCACGACGGCAGAAAATTCAGGGGAAGGGAAAAATGGCGCTTGAATCAAAACCCTAAAACGGGCGAGCTAGACCGAACCCCCGTTACGGATGGTGGTAAGAAAAAGAAACCCGACAACGTTAAAAAGAAACACGAATACCAAAAAGAGTTTACACTACCCGAAAAAAACAATTAACATACAGTTCCAGAACTTGGAACTTTAAACTTTGAACTAAAGAAATATGGCAGAAGATAGAATTATTCCCATTAACATTGAAGACGAAATGCGCACCGCCTACATCGACTATTCGATGTCGGTTATTATTTCGCGCGCCTTGCCCGATGTGCGTGACGGATTGAAACCTGTGCATCGCAGGGTTTTGTTTGGCATGCACGAACTAGGTGTTAGTTACAATAAGCCTTACAAAAAATCGGCACGTATAGTAGGAGAGGTGTTGGGTAAATTTCACCCTCATGGCGACCAGTCGGTCTACGATGCCATGGTGCGTATGGCTCAGCCTTGGTCGCTTCGTTACCCTTTGGTAGACGGGCAAGGTAACTTCGGTTCTATGGACGGCGATTCGCCTGCGGCCATGCGTTATACCGAGGCACGTCTGAAAAGAATTGCCGATGAAATGCTGGGCGACATTACCAAAGATACTGTCGATTTCCAATCTAATTTCGACGACTCGTTGGAGGAGCCCACGGTGCTTCCTTCCCGCATCCCCAATCTTTTGGTCAATGGTACCACGGGTATTGCCGTGGGAATGGCTACCAATATGCCCCCCCACAACCTTACCGAAATTTGTGACGGCATTATAGCCTACATCGATAACAATGATATTACCATCGACGAGTTGATGGCATTTGTGAAAGGCCCCGATTTCCCTACTGGAGCCATCATATATGGTTCGCAAGGAGTAAAATTGGCTGCCCATACGGGTCGAGGTCGCATCGTAATGCGTGCTAATGCTACTTTTGAAACTACAAAAACGGGCAAAGATCAAATCGTGGCTACTTCTGTTCCCTACATGGTGAACAAGGCGCAAATGATTCAGAAAACGGCCGAATTGGTCAACGAGAAAAAGATTGAAGGGATAAGCGATATTCGCGATGAGTCGGACAAAGATGGCGTAAGGGTGGTGTATGACTTAAAGCGCGATGCTGTTCCAAGTGTAGTGCTCAACAACTTGTACAAATACACACAGTTGCAAAGTTCCTTTGGCGTTAACAATGTCGTGTTGGTAGGCGGTCGGCCAATGACCTTGAACCTGAAAGACATGATTCGCGAATTTGTGGAGTTCAGGCACGTAGTAGTGGTGCGTCGTACCAAATACGAATTGGCAGAAGCCGAAAAAAGAGCCCATATCTTGCAAGGCTACCTAATAGCCTTGGACAATCTGGACGAGGTTATTAAGCTTATTCGCGAGTCTCGCGACCCCGATACTGCTCAAGCAGGTTTGATAGAGCGTTTTGGGTTAACCGAGATTCAAGCCAAAGCCATTTTGGAGATGCGTTTGCAACGCCTTACGGGCATGGAACGCGAGAAAATCGTGAAAGAATACGAAGAAATAATGGAGACTATTAAATACTTGAACGAAGTATTGGGTAGTGTAGAGCTTCGCATGGGCATCATCAAAAAGGAAACCACAGAAATCAAAGAACGATACGGCGACGAGCGAAAAACAGAAATCATTTATGCCGCCGAAGAGTTTACCGACGAAGACATGATTCCTGACGAGGAAATGGTCATTACTGTTTCGCATGAAGGCTACATAAAGCGTACGCTTTTGTCGGAATACCGTACACAGGGTCGTGGTGGTGTAGGTTCAAGAGGTGCTGCTACCAAGGAAGAAGATTTTACGGCACATCTTTTCTTTGCTACCAACCACAACTATTTGCTCATTTTCACCGACAAAGGAAAAGTGTATTGGTTGAAAGTTTGGGAACTGCCCGAAGGTGGTAAAACTTCCAAAGGCAGGGCACTTCAAAACCTCATTCAAATAGAAAAAGACGAGAAAGTGCGTGCCGTATTGAACGTAAAAAGCCTTTCTGACGAAGAGTACATAAACAATACCTACATTGTGATGTGTACTGTAAACGGTACCATCAAGAAAACAAAACTCGAATCTTACTCTCGCCCAAGGCAAGCTGGAATTATTGCCATCAACATCGAAGAGGACGACCATTTGTTAGACGTTAAACTCACTTCCGGAGAAGACGAAATCATCATCGCTACTCGCCAAGGGAAAGCCATCCGTTTCAACGAATCCAAAGTGCGCCCTATGGGACGAACCGCCACTGGAGTAAAAGCCGTCTCGATGGACAAAGAAGAAGGAGCAGACGAAGTGGTGGGCATGGTGACGATAAACGACCCAATCAAGCAAAATCTTTTGGTGATAGCAGAGGAAGGCTATGGCAAGCGTTCTGATTTGGATGAATATCGTATTACCAATCGTGGGGGCAAAGGCGTGCGGGTAATGAACGTGACCGAGAAAACCGGCAAGTTGGTGACCATCTTGGACGTAACAGATGAAGAAGACTTGATGATTATAACGAAAGGTGGTATCACAATTCGTATGGAGGTAACCGCTTTGCGAGTAATAGGCCGTGCTACCCAAGGAGTGAAACTAATTCGTTTGAATGAGGGTGACAAAATATCCTCAATTGCTAAAGTGCCGAAAAACGAAGAAGAAGCAAGTGAAGCCGAAGGAGCCGAGGGAACAACAACCGAAGGTGCTGAAACAACGCCACCTGTGTCTGAGGAATAAGATTGAATTATACCTACGAAAAAGGGATGATGTACATCGTGCATCATCCCTTTTGTTTTTTAAACTAATAGATATTCTAATATAGCTCCTCTAGGCTAGTACCCAAATAGCGACTTACGGCCAAAAGTGAACTGAAAAGGCAAACGAGACCACCGCCTAAAACGAGACATCCCAATAACAGAAATTCTTTTTCAAGAAATAGCAAGTCGCCCATTTCGGGTAGGATACTTTTTCCGTATTCCAACATAATCATTATGAGCACCGATGCGATTAAGCCACCTAGTATACCCAACCACATAGAACGTAACAAATAGGGTTTTTGGATAAACCATGCCTTGGCGCCCACAAGTTGCATGCTTCGTATTAGAAAGCGTTGCGAGTACATGGCCAATTTGATAGTGTTGTTGATGAGCAAGAAAATTACCACAAGCATTACCGAAGTGAAAGCGATGGCAGCGAAAGTCAGTTTTTTGAAATTTAGGTGTATGGCATCGGCCAAGCCCTCGGTATATACCACTTCAAAAATACCAGGCTGTCTGCTCAGCTCCTCTTTTATTTTTTTCAGTTGTGCTGACTGTGAAAAGGCAGGGTCGATGTTCAGGATGAATGCATCGCGCAACGGGTTTTCGCCCATAAAAGCTGCAAAATTTTCGCCTGTCTCTTCTATAAACTTCTTTTCAGATGCTTCTTTGGAAATGAAGCGAACTTGGGCTTTTCCCTCTTTTTGCAAAACATACGGTCTACTTTCGACCAGTCTTTGAATTTGGGCTATTGAATCGGGTGTGATTTCCTTCTGCAAATACACTTGCACAGTTATGTTCTCCTTGATGCTTTGTTGCAACTGATTGCCCATGAGCAAGATAGAAGACCAAAATCCTATGATAGTAAGTGAAAATACAAGGCTAAAAAACACCAGAAAGTAGGGGTAGCTGCCTAACTTTTTCTTTTTGTATAACAGGTTGCGCGCCATTACTGCAAACTTAATGAAAATATGCAAAGTAGCTAAAAGAGTGGTAGGGCAGTTATACAGAATATAGCACGATTACCCACTTTGCCAGTTGGGTTTTTGTGACCGTAAGGTGTTGTACAAATTGTTTCCCCTTTGCATTTGCTCGTAAATGTATTCAACGGTCATATTAATAATCTCTTCTACTTTTTGAATCAAATCTTTATTAGAGTCTATGTGCCAGGCAAATACTCGGTTGTGCTTTTCCCAGTTGGTTTCCCATAAAAAGTCGTCGTATCTGCACAAAATCGTAAAGTTGTTTGAATGTTGTTTCGCTATATCAAAATCCAATCCCTTTTCCATTAAACCCTAGATGTTGTACGCGTCGGGGTCTTGTTGTCCAAGTGAGAAAACTTCATCGTCCTCTTGATTTATTTCAGATGCTGGAATGTTGTAATCAAGCCTGTATTGCTCAATTCCGCCCAAGTACTTTTCCGCTATGGTTTTTTTGCTAACAATTAGGTTGAAAACGTGCAGGAACACAAGAATCTAGCAGAATTTATGCTTAGAAAAAGCAGGTTTTCAGTAAAAAAAGAAAAAGAAATATAGGGCTGCATCTACGCCTCTTACTCCTTCATAATATCCTATGGTGCTTCCCGAGCCATTTTTTACCCTGCCGTTGTCGAAATAGCCAATGGTGCTCCCAGAACTATTTTTTACCCTGCTAAAATCGATGTAGCCAATGGTGCTACCCGAGCTACTTTTCACTCTACCGTTGTCTATGTAGCCGATGGTGCTGCCTGAGCTGTTTTTCAATCTTTGGGCGTTTGCTAAGAAAGTGCACAACACCAAAGTCGTAAAAATTAGTGTTTGTTTCATGATTGGGTGAAGTATTAATTGTTTTAAAAATCAATTAATACAAAGATACTTTTATTAAGTTTTTAAGTCAATTATTTTTAAATATTCTTGGGCGTTCATGACGGCAATTTCGGCCACCATGCCCCAAAAAATCGCAAAAACTCTAAATTTTCATTAAGAATGTTTACGATGGGTGTTTGAGTATTTCAAAATATCTTCGTTCTCCAAGATTTGTTTTTCGGCGCCATAAAGTCCGACATTGAAAATGGCATTTGCCAATTCGGTTGATTTCACACTGTATTTGTCTCCCAATAATTTCACAATCGGATACAATGTCTTCATTATTTTGTAACCCACATTCGGTTCATTTCTTTTTTCGACAGGATAAATATATCCTGGTCTAAAACTGTAAAGTTTCAAATTCAATTTTGCAATTTGGTTTTCTGCCATTCCCTTATAAAGCGCAAAAGAGATTTTGCTTTTCTCTGTCCTGTCGGCACCAGCACCACTTAGCAGACAAAAAGTAGCTCTTGGACTATTTTTCTCCAATGCCTTGGCAAACTCAACGGCATAGTTTACAGTAATTTTTTTAAATATATCGTCTGGAACTTGGCCAGTATAAACTCCCAGGCAGAAATATGCCGCACCTATGTTTTTGAATAAGTGTTGCTGAGCAGAATAGTCTTCAAAGTTTGAAAGGACAATTTCGGTCAGTTTGTTGTGTTTTTGATTTGTAGGCTTACGAACTAAACTTATTACTTCGGTTACTTTTTCAGAGTTTAAGCAATTGGTTAGAACCAGTTTCCCAATCATTCCTGAACTACCTGTGATTATTACCTTCATTTTAGTCTATCTGGCTCTTTTTTTG
>JBIKRJ010000010.1:0-23298 GCA_044349205.1 Cytophagales bacterium
CGAAAGTAAAATCGGCGTCTATGCCCATATTTAGGCCTATTTTGTCGTAAAAACTTACGTAGCGCGAGGCTCCCAACAACCATTTTGGCAAGGTCACTTCCACGCTATTTTCCGGAATGCGGTTGCCGGTTAGTAGAAACACATCTTTCAGTTCGTCGGTATTGAACGACCAGGCATTGTAGGTGCCGGTCACGTCACGGGCTACAAACCCAAAACGCCATTTTTTGTATTGGTATTGGGCACCGAAGTCCAACCCAAAGCCCCAAGCCGAGGCAAACTGTCCTACTTGGCGGCGAATGATTTTAAAATTGGCACCTAAATTTAAGTTACGCAGTAGCACATTTTTTCGGGCATACGATATAAGTGTGCCATAATCGGCCACGGCAAACGAACGCACATTGCCGTAATTTATGGTTCCATTGGCATCGTACAGGAAACGGGTATCGGGAATATTATCCACTCCAAAACGAACCAAACTCACGGCTAAGCTACTGGAAGTGTCCAGTCGCAGGGCAATCGCGCCGTAATCGTATTTGGCAATGCCCGCAAAATATTCAGAGTGCATCAGTGCCCCCTCGTATTTACTTTTCAGGCGGTTTAGTCCGGCTGGGTTCCAATAGCCCGCCGTCACATCATCGACCATAGAAACCGCCGTATTGGACATGCCCAAAGCAGCGGCACCAGCCCCGATATTCATAAATTCGTTGCTGTATTTGGGAGCAGTAGTTTGGGCAAACAGCAGCACCGGTGCCAAAAAAGCCAGCAATAAAAGGCGTAGAGTCAAGACCATTGTAAAACGTTTTGCAATAGCATTTAAGAACGAAAAAGAAGTGTTTAAATTGTAAAACGCAGACAAAAATAAGGATGTAATGGCCAAGTACTTGCTTTGTGGTAAAATTAAAAATAAATATTTCGCATAATCAGAGATTTGTTCTAATTTTGCAGATTGATAGAAAAAAAGTAAAAGTAAGAATATGTATTTGACTTCGGAAGCAAAAACAAAGTTGTTCAAAAAGCACGGTGCTACAAAATCAGCAAATGACACCGGTTCACCCGAATCACAAGTGGCTTTGTTCACTTTTAGGATTAACAGCATCAACGAGCATTTGAAACAATTCCCCAAAGACCACCACTCACGTCAAGGTCTTTTGAAACTGGTAGGTAAAAGAAAAAGACTTTTGACCTATTTGCAACAAAACGATATCCAAAGGTATCGCCACTTGATAGCAGAACTTGGAATTAGAAAATAATTCTTTCTAGATGAAAAATTAAGAACAGGGGATTCGTAAAGATTCCCCTGTTTCATTTCGTTCACACAGTACAAACAACTTTATAAACGCTTTAATGTATAATTTAGTCACAAAATCTTTTCTACTACCCGACGGCAGAAAAGTAACCATCGAAACAGGCAAACTTGCCAAACAAGCCGACGGAGCAGTAGTAGTAAAACTAGGTGATGCCATGCTTTTGGCTACCATCGTATCAAACAAAGACGCCAAAGAAGGAATAGATTTCCTACCGCTTTCTGTCGATTATCAAGAAAAATTTGCCGCTGCTGGTCGCATACCGGGCGGTTTCTTAAGAAGAGAAGCCCGCTTGTCGGATTATGAAATTCTTATTAGCCGTTTGGTCGATAGAGCATTGCGCCCACTTTTCCCTGAAGACTACCACGCCGAAACCCAGGTCATGATTAACCTAATTTCGGCCGATAAAAACGTGCAACCCGACTGTTTGGCGGGATTGGCCGCTTCGGCTGCTATTGCCGTTTCTGACATTCCTTTCAACGGCCCTATTTCAGAAGTACGCGTGGCCAAAGTAAACGGTCAGCTTGTCATAAACCCTTCCCCTGCCGACATTGCAATTGCCGATCTTGAACTAATGGTTGCTGCTTCGGCAAAAGACATTGTAATGGTAGAAGGCGAAGCCAACGAAATATCGGAGGTCGAAATGGTGGAAGCATTGAAGTTTGCCCACGAAGCCATCAAAGTACAATGCCAAGCACAAGTGGAACTTGCCGCAGCTGTAGGCAACAAGCCCAAGCGCGAATACAACCACGAGGTGAACGACGAGGCTTTAAAGCAAAAAATATATGCAGAACTTTATCCCAAAGCATACGAAGTTGCCAAGCGTACTATCTCCAACAAAAACGAGCGTTCCGAGTCATTTTCTAAAATTGTAAAGGATTACATCGCGGCCTTGCCCGAAGATTCGACCGAAAGCAAAGATTTAATCAAGAAATATTATCACGACGTGTTGTACGATGCCGCACGCAACTTGGTATTGGACGAGCGTATTAGATTAGATGGCCGCAAAACCGACCAAATTCGTGGCATTTGGTCTGAAGTAGGGTACTTGCCCGGCGCACATGGTTCTTCCATCTTCACGCGTGGCGAAACCCAATCGCTTACCACTGTTACCCTAGGCACTAAACTAGATGAGCAAATCATCGACTCGGCCATGGTAAACGGTACCAACAAATTTATGCTTCACTATAATTTTCCTGCCTTTTCAACTGGCGAAGCACGACCTAACCGTGGTCCAGGACGCAGGGAAGTTGGACACGGTAACTTGGCACTTAGGGCTTTGAAAAAAGTACTTCCTGCCGATACTGAAAATCCATACACCATTCGTATCGTGTCCGATATTTTGGAATCAAATGGTTCTTCTTCTATGGCTACTGTGTGCGCAGGTACACTTGCCCTGATGGACGCCGGTATTCAAATAAAAGCACCCGTTTCAGGCATTGCCATGGGTCTTATCACCGATGAAAAAACAGGCAAATATGCTGTTCTTTCCGACATTTTGGGCGATGAAGACCACTTGGGCGATATGGACTTCAAAGTAACTGGTACTGAAAAAGGCATCACTGCCTGCCAAATGGACTTGAAAGTGAACGGACTTTCGTATTCTATTGTTGAGGAAGCATTGGCACAAGCTAGAAATGGTCGTCTTCATATCTTGAACGAAATGAAGAAAACCATAGCCCAGCCAAATTCCGATTTGAAGCCACATGCGCCTCGTTCGGTAACCCTCACGGTCGAAAAGGAATTCATTGGGGCTATTATTGGGCCTGGCGGAAAAATAATTCAAGAAATACAACGCAGTACAGGTGCTACGGTGGTAATTGAAGAAGTGAACAACCAAGGCATCGTGAACATTTTTGCGGTTGACAAAACTGCAATGGACGGTGCAGTGAAACGTATCAAAGACATAGTGGCGATACCTGAAATAGGCGAAGTGTACGAAGGAAAAGTAAAATCGATTATGCCTTTTGGCGCTTTCATTGAATTTATGCCCGGCAAAGATGGTCTTTTGCACATCTCCGAAATAAAATGGGAACGCCTAGAAAGCATGGACGGTGTGTTTCAAGATGGCGAAATTGTAAAAGTAAAACTGCTCGATATCGACAAGAAAACGGGCAAATTCAAACTTTCCAGAAAAGTGCTTTTGCCAAAACCTGAAGCCGCAAATCAGAACTAATTCAACAACAAAAACAAGGAGTAAGCTATGAGACAGTTAAAGATCAGCAAACAGATAACCAACAGGGAAAGCCAATCGCTTGATAAGTACTTGCAGGAAATCGGTAAAGTAGATCTTTTGACTCCCGACGAGGAAGTGGATTTGGCCAAACGCATTCGTGAAGGCGACCAGTTTGCCTTGGAAAAATTGACCAAAGCCAACCTGCGTTTTGTGGTGTCGGTTGCCAAGCAGTACCAAAACCAAGGGCTTTCTTTGGGCGACTTGATCAACGAAGGAAACCTTGGCTTGATAAAAGCCGCACAACGTTTCGACGAGACACGTGGATTCAAATTCATCTCTTATGCTGTGTGGTGGATTCGCCAATCCATTCTTCAGGCTTTGGCCGAACAATCGCGTATTGTGCGTTTGCCACTAAACCGTGTAGGCTCTCTGAACAAAATCTCCAAAACATTTTCAGAGCTGGAGCAAAAATTCGAGCGTGAACCTTCGCCCGAAGAATTGGCCGAAGTTTTGGAAGTTTCCACTTCTGAAGTGGTCGACACTTTGAAAATATCGGGGCGCCACGTATCGATGGATGCTCCGTTTGTGCAAGGCGAAGAAAACTCGCTATTGGACGTATTGGAAAACGACGGCGAGGACACCCCCGATTCTGGACTTATCAACGATTCGCTACGCAAAGAAGTGCAACGCGCCCTTTCTACGCTTACACAACGCGAAGCCGATGTCATTGCCCTCTATTTTGGTTTGAATGGCGAACATGCCATGACCTTGGAAGAGATAGGCGAAAAATTCAGCCTTACACGCGAGCGTGTACGCCAAATAAAAGAAAAAGCCATTCGCAGGCTACGTCACACTTCCAGAAGCAAAGCCTTAAAACCCTATTTGGGCTAATCAAAATTGCCACCGCATGGAAAAGCATTGTTGGAAACGGCAATGCTTTTCTTTTTTCAAGAAAAGTAATTTGGAAAAGCAGGGACAGGAGAGTTTACACTTCGACAAGCTCAGTAACCGCACTTCGACAGGCTCAGTAACCGCACTTCGACAGACTCAGTGCCCTTTTTTAACGGACGCTGAGTGTATCGAAGCGTCATGGAACTTTAGTCGCAGAAGTGGCAGCATGGGAAACATTGGTCGGACGAAAAGGTAAAATGTGTCATTTTTTGTACAATCCTCATCATTTCCCATTTCTTCGAACAAATAGCATGTATCGTATTGCCAATATCCTTGGTATATTTGCACTTCCAAGTAGATTCCCATGTCCAAAAAGACTTTTAAAAAACTTGTTTCCACAGCAGTTCCTGTTCAAGTTGACAATATCGATACCGACCAAATAATTCCGGCTCGCTTCCTGAAAGCCACTTCTAGGGAGGGTTTTGGTCAAAATTTATTTTGCGACTGGCGCTACAATACCGACGGTTCGCCCAAATCTGATTTTGTAATGAACTCGGGCGTATTTAATGGACGTATTTTGGTGGCGGGCAACAATTTTGGTTGTGGTTCTAGCCGCGAACATGCCGCTTGGGCCATTGTAGATGCCGGTTTCGATGTGGTGGTCTCTAGTTTTTTTGCCGACATTTTTCGTGGCAACTCCCTGAACAATGGATTGCTACCCGTACAAGTAAGCCCCGCTTTTTTGCAAGCGATTTTCAAGGCGGTAAACCAAAATCCTAAGACGGAAATAGAAGTGGATTTGGAAACCCAAACCATCAAACTGGTACAAGAAGGCTCTTCTGAAGGCTTTGAAATAAATCCTTACAAAAAAATGTGCCTCATAAACGGCTACGACGACATTGATTATATCTTGAGCTTGAAAGACAAAGTAGAGGCTTACGAAGCGAGCAGAGAGTTTAACTTTTAATGCTGGGTTGTGGGTTTCGAGTTGTGAGAAGAAGGAATTCCTACTTGTTTTTTCTTTAGTCCAACAATTCTTTGGCACTTTGGCGTGCCGACTCACTTGGTGATTTTCCGCCTATCATTTTGGCAATTTCGGTAATGCGTTCTTCTTCATTCAGCTTGCGAATGTGGCTTAAGGTGCGCTGCTGTGTTTCATCTTTGTACACATAAAAATGCGATTTGCCTTTGGAGGCCATTTGAGGCAAATGGGTAATGGTGAAAATCTGATGGCGGCTGGCCATTTCCTCTATCAAAGTAGCCATGTTGTAGGCAATTTCGCCCGAAACCCCCGCGTCTATCTCGTCGAAAATAAGCGTGGGCATAGCTTTTTTCCCTGCCAGCAAGTATTTGATAACCAGCATAAGGCGTGAAAATTCGCCTCCCGATGCTACATCGGCCATGGGCTTGGGCGACAAGCCTTTGTTGGCACTGAACAGGAAAGTGACTTTCTCCAACCCTTCGGATGAGGGCGTTTGGGGCTGTAATTGAATTTGAAAGGTGGCATTGGGCATACCCAACAAAGTCAGTTTTTGCGTTGCCGCTAGTTCGAACGAAGGGACAGCTTCCACTCTGCTCTTAGTGAGCAGTTTGCCCAGTTCCAGCATTTGCTTTTCGGCAGCTTGTAGGGCTTCTCTGGCCTCTTCCACCAAGGCATCGGAATTTTCGACCAATGAAAGTTTGGTACCAAAATCGTCGCGAATGGTTTCCAATTCTTCTACACTGGCCACCCCGTGCTTGCGTTGCAATTTGTACAAAAGGCTGAGACGGTCTTGCACTTCCAACAACCTTTCGGGATTGGTTTCGGTATGGTCGGCAAGGTGTGTAATTTCATTATTAAGGTCGCGCAGGTCGAAGCGAATGCTGCTTAGTTTGTCTTTATGCGACAAGAAGTTAGGCGAATAGGAGGCCAACTGGTCAAACAAATTGGAAAGCGAATGAATGGCTGAAATGACCGAGAATTCCTCTCCTTCCAACAAAGCTTGGGCTTGAACCAGCTTTTCTTTAATATCGTCGGCATTTTCTAAAAGCGCTTGTTCTGCTTCCAATTTCTCTTGTTCCTCTTTTTCAAGATGGGCTTCGTCTAGTTCGCCAAACACAAAACGCAAATAGTCCAACTCCTTACTGGCTTCTTTGGCCGTTGCCAAAAGTTCTTCGTACCGCTTTTCCGATTTTCTATAAAGGGAAAAAGCCTGTTGAAACTGTGTTTTCAGCACTCTGTTTTGGGCAAAATGATCGAGTAACTGAATTTGGTAATATTGTTTTTTTAGGAAAATGGTTTCATGCTGCGAATGCACGTCCATCAGTTCGCCTACAATTGCATCCAGTTTTTCCAAATTCACGGGCGTATCGTTAACAAAAGCGCGCGATTTTCCACTTGGCACTATCTCTCTGCGCACGATGCAAGGATTTTCATAGTCCAGATCGTTTTCTTCGAACACTTCTTTCAGCTCGTCCTTTTGAAGCAGGAAATGGCCTTCAATAATGCACTTTTCCGACTCGTCGTACAGGGTTTTAGTATCGGCGCGCTGCCCCATCAGAAGGCCAATGGCACCCAAAAGTATCGATTTTCCAGCTCCAGTTTCGCCTGTAATGATATTCATTCCTGCATCAGGGAAAATTTCCAATTCCTTGATTAAGATGTAGTTCTGAATAAGAAGTTTTTGAAGCATCCTAAAAACTGCTTGCCTTGTCGTACACTATCTCGCTAATTTCAGAAGTGGAAAACTGGAAGTTTTTCCCTTTCATGTTTTGGCACTTGAACACAGTGCCTTCGACCTTTTTCAACACTCCGAAAAAAACCGTCCTGTCGTGCAAAATAAAGTTCATTTCTTTTCCCACAAGTTGGCTGTCTTGCAAAGCAAGTTCAGGTTTCAATCTGAAAATCCGTTTTCCCAAAATACAGCGCTTGTTTTCTACAAACATACTTATTTTGGCGGCTATCTTTTTAAAAGCAGAGGCGATTTTTGGACTATCGAACCAAATGCCCTACACAAATCCTATGAATAGGAAGCGCATTGAAGTTAAAGCTATTTATTCAGCCAGTTCTCAATCATTTTACTGCCCAGGGGTGTCAATATTGATTCTGGATGAAACTGCACACCCCGTATGTCGTATTTTTTATGGGTCAATGCCATGACAAATCCCCCTTCGTCCTCGGCCGTTATTTCCAAATCAGAGGGAAAGTTTTCACGGTCCACCACCCAGCTATGATATCGACCTACCTCTATTTTGGCAGGAAGGTCTTTGAACAATATTTCACTTGGTTTGGTTATGGTTACCGAAGTAGAAACACCATGGTACACCTTTGAAAGGTTGGTCAATGTTGCTCCGAAAGCCTCTCCTATAGCCTGATGTCCCAAGCAAACACCCAAAATGCATTTTTTAGAAGCATATTCCTTTATCAAATCAAGCAGTATTCCTGCTTCGGAGGGAATGCCAGGGCCCGGCGACAGGATAATTTTATCGTAATTTGCCACATCTGCCAAGTCGATTTTGTCGTTCCTGTGCACCTCCAAATTGGTATAACCCAAGGCCTTGACCAAGTGTACAAGGTTGTAGGTGAAAGAATCGTAATTGTCGAAAACGAGGATTTTGGTAGATGGTTGACGGTTGACGGTTGACAGTTGACTGCTCATTTCTTTAAAGTTTTTAAGTAATTGATAAAGCCGTTTAGCAATTTTAGACAGGTCTTTATCAACGATGTAATGTCTTGAAAATAGTTTTTGTTCAAGAAACCCAAGTCGGATGCCAATATTGTTTGAGCTTCTAATTCAAATAGTGGACCTCTGGTAATTGACATGAATTGTATGTTGTCATTGGTATGTTGACGTCCCATTCCTTCAGAAATGTTTGAAACAACGGAAACGGCACTTCTCCGAATTTGATTAGTCAAACCATAGATTTCTTCTTTAGGAAAAGATGTGGTAAACTCGTAAATCATTTTTACAAGCTTTCTACTTTCTTTAAATACTTCCAATTCTTTATAGTCCTCTACTTTTGCCATTTCTGTCAACTGTCAACCGATAACCAATCACTTAATCAAATATTCTCCGCCTGAATGATGGCTTTTTTGAGAGCGGCCAGTTTGTTGTTTACCTCTTGCAGTTCGTTTTCAATTTTCGACAAATCGACCACCCCTGCTCCTGCTTGGTAATACAATACATGGTCTTTGCTTAGGATGGAACGTATCATAATGGCGTGATTGAACTCTCCTTTGAAACTCATATAGCCTATACAACCACCATAAAAACCCCTGTTTCCATGTTCGTAGCGGTTTATGAGTTGCATGGCATTGTGTTTGGGCGCGCCGGAAAGTGTACCCGCAGGAAAAGTATCACCCACTATTTCCATAAAGCTGTGATTGCCCTCCAAATTGCAGCTCACTTTCGACACCAGGTGAATGACGTGCGAATAGTACTGCACTTCTTTCAGCGTTTCTACTTTCACATTTTCGCCGTGCCTACTTAGGTCGTTGCGTGCCAAATCGACTAGCATGATGTGTTCTGAATTTTCTTTGGGGTCGTTCAACAACTGCTCGGCTAGTTGGGCATCGCGCGTGTCGTCGCCACTTCGGCGAAAAGTACCCGCAATAGGATAAATACTTGCCTTGTCGTTTTTGATAATGATTTGAGCCTCGGGTGAAGAACCGAAGATTCGAAAACTACCATAATCGAAATAAAACAAATAAGGCGATGGATTTACCGAACGCAAACTACGGTACACGTTGAAATCGTCGCCTTTGTATTGGCGTGAAAAACGGCGCGAAAGCACCATTTGGAATACATCACCTCGGCGACAATGCTCTTTCCCTTTTTCCAATACATGCAAAAACTCTTCGTCGGTAAAATTAGACTCCTCGCGTTGCACGAGTGAAAACTTGTACTGGGCGAAATCATTATTTTGAATAAGGGCGTAAATGGCCTCTATACCGTCTTGCGCGTCGGTCTGCGGAAAACGGTTGTCGATGATGTAAATCTCGTTGTTGAAGTGGTTGAAAGCAATCGTGAAACGAAATACATGATACTGTAAATCAGGTATTTTTCGGTAATCAGTTTCATAAGTTTTGATGTCGATGTCTTCGAAATAACGCACCGAGTCGTAGGCCGTATATCCAAAAACACCGCTCGAAATAAAGGGCAGATTGTTGTGGGGCACCACAAACGATTTCACAAAACGCTCTACTTCGTCGGTCACCGAAACGGATTTGTCAATTTTTTTAGCCCATTTTTCGCCGTCGGGGAAAAAGCCACTCACCTCGCCGTCTTCCACCTTTATACCGGCTATGGGTTGGCAGCAGATGTAAGAAAAAATATCTTCGGTGCCGTGGTAGTCCGAACTTTCGAGCAAGAAGCTGTTGGGATAATGGTCGCGCAACTTCAAGTAAATGCTTACTGGAGTCAGCGTATCGCCCAACAACAATCTATAGTCGGTTTTTAAATTGTACTGTTTCATCGTAAAATATCTACAAATAAACTAAAAAAGGCTTACTGTGCGAACAGCAAGCCTTCCGGGGCAAATAAGCAAGGTATGGCTTCACACACAACAAAAGGGCGTGCAGCACCACCAAAAACACTTATTTGCAACAATTTTTTCCATTATTGCAAGTATCGAATTTTGATAAGAAAATACAAATTCAACCCTTGATTTTTTTCAAACACCCATTAAGGCTATTTTTTGAGTAATTTTCAGCCTCGAGATGAATATATACGAAAATAAAAATTCATTAAAAATCCTCATCGTCTCGGTGGGTGTACTGATAGCAGTGGCTTCGCTTTGGTACACCAATTTGCTTGTAAAAAATTTACAGCAACGCGAGCAGCGCCTTATAGACCTCTATGCCAAAGGCTTGAAAGCCCTTGTGGCCGAAAACGCCAACGACAATTTGGCTTTCCTTTTCAATGAAATCATCGAAACCAACGACTTTATTCCGGTTATTCTTACCGACGGAAAAAGACAACCTGTCAATTTCAAAAACATAGAACTAGAGGAAAAATGGAGTACCGAGCGAAAAGAAAAATTTGTAAAAAAGAAGCTCTTGGAACTGCAACAAACGCACGAACCCATCCTGATTGAAATAACGCCGGGCATGGTCAACTACATTTATTATGGCGACTCGCACCTACTCAATCAGCTGAAGTTTTATCCATACATACAACTTGGCGTAGTGTTTCTGTTTGCCTTTCTAGCTTATTTGCTTTTCAGTTTTTCGCGCAATGCCGAACAAAATAGGGTTTGGGCAGGCATGGCCAAAGAAACGGCGCACCAACTTGGCACGCCCATTTCCTCGCTCATGGCATGGGTAGAACTTTTCAAATCGGATGCCCAGCTTAGCAGCCACCCTGCCGTTCCTGAAATAGAAAAAGACATCCACCGACTAGAAACAGTCACGGCACGTTTTTCGAACATCGGATCTGAGCCAACTTTGAAAGACGAACACATTGAAACCATTGTACGCGATGTGGTGGGCTACCTGCAAAACAGGATTTCGAACATGGTAAGCATGGAAATTCAGTCTTCGCTACCCTCCGAAACCAACGTAAAACTAAACAGACCTTTGTTTGAATGGGTCATCGAAAACTTGTGTAAAAATGCGGTAGATGCCATGAATGGCAAAGGCAACCTGACCCTTTCCCTGCAAAAAGACGAACTAGGTCGCATAATTTTAGACATCGCCGACACGGGCAAAGGAATAGCCCCCAACAAGCTGAAAAAGGTTTTCCATGCGGGATTTACCACCAAACAACGTGGCTGGGGGCTGGGACTCACACTGGCCAAACGCATCATCGAAAGCTATCACAAAGGCAGAATATTTGTAAAAAGTTCGGAAGTGGACAAAGGAACAACTTTTCGAATTGTGCTATGAAGAGTATTTATGAATATTTTTTGTTGTTTTTTACTCTATGCCTGTGCCCCATTTTGTCTTTTGGGCAAAATTTGACGATTGAAGACCTTTTCTCCAGCACCAAATACAGGGAAAAACTGCCAGATAATTTACGATTTCTGAAAGATGACCGTTTTTTTACCGAACAAGATGGCAATAGGCTGCTTAAAAAAGCCACGCTCACAGGCAACACAATCGACACTCTTATCGACAAGACCGACACATTGCTTGGAGGCCGATTCGACTTTTTTGATTATGCCTTTTCGCCCGATGAAAAAACCATACTACTAATTGGCAACCGCCAAGCAATATATCGCCGCTCATTCACGGCCGACTATGTCATTTTTCAAAAAGACAATACCCATCCATTCCTAAAAAAGACGGTGCTCAAAAATGTGAGCAATGCCACCTTTTCGCCCGATGGGAAAAAAATAGCCTATACAAAAAACAACAACTTATTTTCATTCGATATTGAAAAGGGGTTGTTAACCCAAATTACATTTGACGGCAAAAAAAATGAGGTGATAAACGGCAGCACCGACTGGGTGTACGAAGAAGAGTTTGAATTCACCAAAGCATACTCGTGGAGCCACGACAGTCGTTATTTGGCTTATTATCGTTTCGACGAAAGTGAAGTGCCGGAATACAACATGCAAAAATGGGAGTCGTTGTACCCTACCGACTACCGTTACAAATACCCTAAAGCAGGTGAAAAAAATGCACAGGTAGAAATTAAAAGCTACGATTTTCAACAAAACCAAAGCAAAACACTGTACCAACAAAACGACACTACCTACTATTTACCGCACGTACAATGGGATGAAAATGGCCTTCAGGTGTTGGCATTGGACAGAAGCCAGCGCACGGTGAGCATTGGTACACAAAGGAAACGCTTTTCTACTTCGGTCGAAATGGAAGATTACAGCTTTTTCCTCCCCCACCTTTTAGTGGGCGAAAACGGCTCTTTTCAACTTTTTCAGCCAGAAAAACCGGTGTTAAACGCATTGGAAAACAAACAATTGGACAAAGACATACGCCTAAAACAAAAGGCAGGTGACTGGATATATTTTACCCAAACCCAAAATGCGATAGAAACGGTATGCTATCGCTTGCATTACAAAACGGGCAAAATAGAAAAGCTGTCGGTTGAAGACGGACAAAACAGCCTACAAGTGAGTGCAACTGGGAATTTTTATATTTTGAGCAACAGCGCAGCTGGTCGTCCGCCTACTGTTACGCTCTACGATGCAAAAACCAAAAAACCCATTCGAACCTTAGAAGACAACTTGAAATTACGCCAGGAATTGCAATCGCTGGTTTTGCCCAAACAAAAGTTTTTTCAGTTTACTACCTCCGAAAATGTGGTTTTGAACGGGTGGATGATTAAGCCAAAAAATTTTAACAGCACTGCTCAATATCCCGTCATCATGTTTGAATACGGTGGTCCGGGCTCTCAGATGGTGCGCAATGGCTGGATGGGTAACACGTATCTTTGGCATCAATTGTTGGCCAATGAAGGCTTTGTGGTGGCCTGTGTGGATGGGCGTGGAACGGGTGGACGAGGTACTGCATTTCGTACAACGACATACTACAGACTGGGACAATTAGAAACGCAAGACCAAATAGAAGCCGCCAAGTATTTGGCTACCCTCCCTTTTGTGGACAAAAACAGGATTGGCATTTGGGGGTGGAGCTATGGCGGCTACCTTTCCACGCTCAGTATCTTGCTGGGAAACGAGGTTTTTCGTTCGGCCATTGCCGTTGCTCCCGTCACCAGTTGGCGGTTTTACGATACTATATATACCGAACGCTATTTGAGCACCCCTACCGACAATGCCCAAGGCTACGACCTGTATTCCCCTATCTTCTATGCCGACAGGCTGAAGGGGAATTTCTTGCTTGTGCACGGCACTGCCGACGACAATGTGCACCTGCAACATAGCATTGCTTTGGAAGAGGCTTTGATAAAATCAGGAAAACAATTTGATATGTTTCACTACCCCAACAAAGCACACGGCATTTCGGGTGATAAAACAAGGACTCACCTCTACCACCTTATGCTCGATTTTTGGAACAAAACGCTCAAAACCCCATAGTTTTACAAAAAATGACCATTGACAAGCTAATTCGTATCGCACGACCACGTTTCAACCTATACCTTCTGGGGCCCTACCTCATTGGAAGCACATTGGGTTTTACTTCTATTCATATTTTGCTTCAATGGCAATTTTGGCTTGGTTTTGTGTATTTCACACTGCCTGCCAACCTTTTAATTTATGGTGTAAACGATATTTTTGACTACGAAACAGACAAACTAAACCCCAAAAAACAAACCTACGAAGCGCTTGTGACACCTGCCGAACACACCCGCTTGTGGACTTGGATAATGCTGCTGAATGTGCCATTTGTTTTGGTGTTTTGTTTGGTTTATCCGCTGACCATAGTGGGGCTGCTCGGATTCCTGTTTTTTGGCCTACAATATTCCGCGCCGCCTGTTCGTGCCAAAGCAACCCCATTTTTAGATTCCATTTTCAATATTTTGTATGTGTTTCCGGGCATAGTGGGATACACCTTATTTACCAACAGCTTGCAAATGGATTGGCATTTATTACTAAGTGCAGGGCTGTGGACAATGGCCATGCACACCTATTCGGCCATACCCGACATAGCCGCCGACAGAGAAAGCAACACACACACTACTGCCACCGTGCTTGGTAGCCAGTGGACTTTGATCTATTGCTTGGTTTGTTTTTCATTGGCCGGAGTTTTGCTGGCACAAGTCAGTCTTTTGCCCGGATTGTTTATTACGCTTGTGTATGGTTTTATGATAGCCCTAAGCTTTTCGGCCAACATGGCCAAGCTTTTCCAGCTTTACACATATTTTCCGTTGCTTAACACGGCGGTGGGTTTCCTCTTATTGCTAAGTATTGTGTTTGGGTGGGCTTGAACTGAAAAATAACCTCTTCCCTACTCTAAAAATCGGTTCAATTTTCAGCCTTCAAATGCCGTTTGGCATCTTTCTCTTTGATACTTTCTCGCTTGTCGTACAGCTTTTTGCCCTTCGCCAAGGCAATTTCCAATTTTGCCCATCCACGCTCGTTGATAAACAAGCGCACGGGGATAATGGTCACACCTTGGTCTTGGCTTTTGTCGTAAAGTTTCTTCAGTTCTTTTCTTTTTAGCAACAATACACGGTCGCGCTCAGGTTCGTGGTTGTTGTAGGTGCCTTCGTTGTATTTGGCAATGTGAATACCCTTTGCCAACAGTTCTGTGGGTGAGTGAAAAAAACAAAACCCGTCTGTGAGGTTCGCATTGCCCATGCGTATGGATTTTATCTCAGTACCCGTCAGTTTTAAGCCCCCTATGTAAGTATCCAAGAAAAAATATTCAAAGCTTGCCCGTTTATTTTTGATTTGAATTTCTTTGGCAAACTTTTCTTTTTCTTTGGACATTTTTAGTAGTGGTTTGTGGTTGAAGTGTATTAGCTAATATTAATCGGGCTGCAAATTACCGAATTATACGGTGCATTGCCTATAGGACAACCAAAGGGAATTTACTTCCCCATTTCCGAATTTGTTACGCCAATTTGGCACCCAAGAATACACCAACTCGAGAGACAAAATGACCTTGCGGGTTACTGACCTTGTCGAGGCAGCCTTTCGACAAGCTCATGGTACAGTTTAGGCGTTTGCATTCAAGCGAAAAAGACTTATATATTTCTTTAAGCCTCGGATTATTTAAAAATGAAAGTGTTAGACTCTTTCGGCGAAAGTAGGGTTTCGCCGAAATATTCCCCTTTATTAAGCTAATATGGGGAAATTGCCACGAAAGTTGATGGGCTTTTAGAAGCAAAAAATTACTAAGCCGAAGAGTGCTACAATTCTAATTGAGACACATCCAAAGGCTTTTGGATGAACTTGGTAATGCGCGCGTTATTTTCAGCTTTTTCAATGTCAAAAGAGTCTTTTGACGAAGACAATAAAAATATTTTTACTAATTTTTTCTTCTCTTCAGGCAATGTTTCAAATTCTTTTAAAAACCCAAATCCATCCATAATCGGCATTCTAATATCAAGGAATATAATGTCAGGAAAAGCATTTGTAGCTGTTTTAAGATATTCAAGGGCATCAATTGCCGATGTTTTAACTATAATAGACTCCGCCAAATCTGCCTTGACCAACACATACTCGTTTATAAAATTATCGACTTGGTTGTCGTCAATTAGGAAAATCAATTTAAATCTTTTCATTAAATTATATCGCTCGTTCTTAAATTGGGCAATTCAATTTGTATTTTGGTACCTTTTGAAAGCTCAGAATCTAATTTGATAGACCCATTTAATTTTTGAATGGTTTCCTTGACAATGTACAAACCAAGTCCAGAGCCAGTAGATGTTTCTGCTGCCCGATAGAACATTTCAAAGACTTTTTGCTGACTCGGCCTGTCAATACCAATGCCGTTATCCTCTATGGTCAATTGGCATTTTTCCACATCAGCCAAAACGGATATACGTATGAAACATTCTTTTTTCTTTGCGTCCAAATATTTCATGGCGTTAGAAATCAAATTGTTTAAAATTACAGCAATGCGATGCTCATCGGAATAGAATGGAGAATCTTCTTTGATGTCTATTTGCATTACATATTCATGTTCTGTTTTGACATGATTTAAACTCTCTCTTACATCCTGAATGATTTTATTGAAGTCTATATAGCTAGGCAAAATTTCCTTTCTACTGTTTCTAGAATAATCTAAAATTGCTCCGATGAACACATCGAGTTTGTTTACCGAAAGCTGCATCATTTCCAAAATATTTTTTACACCGGCATCATTATTGGGCACCAAATCATTGCAAATTTTAATTAGTCCTAGTAATGACGAAAGTGGTGCTCTGAGATCGTGCGAAACACTATAAACAAAGCGGTCCAACTCAGAATTTATTTTATTCAACTCTTCGTTTTTTGCCAAAATGCTTTTGTAGGCATACTCTCTTTCATAGGTGTTACTTATGATGCCAGAAATCGCCCTCAAAAGCTCAAGTTCAGACCTTTTCCAATTTTTATGCACAGCGCATTCGTCAAATCCGATGAAGCCCGAAAACTCCCCCTTAATGACCAATGGCAGCACCAAAATAGATTTTATTCCCTGTGGCTCGAGTATTTCCCTGACCTTATCGGGTAGGTCAGCGATGTTTTGCGAAAAGATATATCCAACTGAATTCAAGGTTTCTTGCCAAAGCGGTACAGCTTCGTAAGGAACATAAGCAAGGTTATTTATTTGGGGTTCTACTCCCTCGTTGCAAACCTCAAAAGTATTGGAACAAGCCAACCCATTGTCAACATTTTCAAAAATATAAATCCTACTAACCTGGGTATGCTGCATCAAGGCCTCCAACACTTTTTGAATACTTTCGCTGAAGTTCTGGTAATTGTTTAGGCCTAGCGCAATTTCAGCCAACAACTCCTGTTGAATTAAATTATGCTTTAACTCTTCTTCTACAGACATTTTAGGCTGTGTAACCCCCTTAAAATCATGTTTAGATACAGATTGAAAAGCCATTTATTTGGGATAATAATATTTAGTTAAAACGGAATAGGGCTTTCAAGGTTTCGGTTTATTGAAAAAAATTAACCCGAAAGACTTTCTTAAAAATAAATATCTAATTCAAATACAATTTCTGTTCGGGTAGAACAAAAAATTCAACGACCTTTTCAATCATTCTTTAAAAAATGATCTATTTTGTGTAGAACCTTGCGTAAGCGAGGCCCCCCACTGAACCTACGAATATAATTGAAACGGATGTTGCCAGTGTTGATAGATATATAATACGATGTTACGGCCAGCAGCGACACCACGCTACTGGTGTAAGTGAAACTAAGTGCATTGCGCGCGGAGTTGTAACCTGCAAAAAAACGCAGATTGGTATTTGGACTAAAACCTTCTACGGTGGTGGTTTTAATAGTTGACCAATAACTGGTGCGGTTGTAATCAAAACCGACCGAAAATGCTCCTGAAATAAAAAAGTGCTTGGCTATAACCAAGTTATATGCATATCCTGCATTCGGGCCGAATTCGTAAAATTGAACTTGGGTAGCACGCGGAGCATTTGCCAACGGAATTCTTGTTGGAAAAACGCTACTGTCGGCATATGCCCAACCTATAAACGCCTCGGCACCCAAAAGAAATGTTCCGGCCGACTTGCGCTGCCACTCATTTTGAAGATACGATGCTCGGTAGGAAAAACGTCGATGATTGAACACATATTCACACGAAAGTCCCACTTCGCGAAGTTTTAAATCGGGTCGCACGTAATATGAATTGTTCAATGTGCCTTTTCCCCTGGGGTTCAAATACAATCCGTTGTAAAGCTGCCCAAAAAAATCGACATTGAACTTGTTCCCATAGATGTGTGCTTGCAAATCCAAATAACGAGTCTTGGCCCTATCGGCAGTCTGATTCAAAAAAGGAAAACCATACGCAATGTTGATAGTCAAGCTTTTGTAGGTAGCACCCACTCCCATGTTCAATGTTGTATTTGGTCGGTAATCCAATTCAAAACCGCTTTCTTTGTTCCCTATCAACAGTCTGGTGTATTTGCGACTAAAGTAAAACCGACAAGTAATCTGGTCGGCGTACTTTCTAAAATAAGTACTGTCATAAACTTGGCGAGAGGTATCTTTTTTCGCAATTCTTTTTTCCACCAACGTATCAGAACGAAATGTTATTCCATTTGACTTTGCACTATCTGCCATACCAATCGGTAAAACCGCAAAAGAAAACTTCTCATTATCGAATGCAGCCTCAGATCGGCCAAAATTGGCCTTGGCATCTAACACAAGGAATGCAACGCTGCCAATAATACAGACCCAATGCAACATGGATTTTTGTATTGCCAAGATGTTAGTTTTGGAAATATTTAAAAAATTGGGGTTCACCTTAAAATTTGAAAATGAAAAATTATTCTGCATACACGGTCATGACCCAACAACTATCTTTTTCTGTAAATGGATGTTTTTCTCCTGTTCTTTCCTCTTGAATTTGTTGCATGTTGAAAATGTTGATTTTTTCATAACCCGCCTCTTCCAACATTTCAGTCATTTCTTTTGCCGAATAAAAATGAATAAAGTCGAGGTTAACTTCTTCTTTTATTTTTCGAAAAACCTCTGTTAAAAAAACACTTGTTTTTTTGTTGACCAACTCGGGCTTTAGACAAAAATCACAGACAAAAGCCATGTTGTGTTGCCGAAAGAAACGTAAAATATTTTTCAAAACATCGACTGGTAGGTAGTAAATAATCCCTTCCAAAACAGCAATGGTAGGATTGTCTTGGTCGAAATGATGGTCAATTAATTTTTCATTTAACGTATCTAAATTGGATATATCGCAAGTGACAAATTCTATGTTTGATGGTTTTCCGTTCACTAATTTTTTCTTGTCGGCCATCAAATATTTGTCCACATCAAACACCCTAGAAGTAGGAAAAAGGGCCGCTATTTCTACCGAAAGAGGTGCCAAACCAGCCGCAAGAACAATGACTTGCCCTGTTTTGTTTTTGCCATTTTGTTCTTGCAAAAAGTTAAGCACCTTGTTTTTCATGACATATTTTCTGCCTGAAATAGACTGTCGATGCATAAAATTCTCTTCATCACTGAACATTCTAAACAATTCTCCTCCTTCGCATAAATCAAGTTGCGAAGTATAATTTAAAGCTTCCGCACTTTGCCATAGCGCTGTGTCGGTCCAGTTTAGTACCAAGGCAGATGTGGCAGAAATTTTCATTGGTCAAAATAGTCTTTGTTCGACAGCATTTTTTTCAAATATACTGAAACAAGTTTTTAAAATTGTTCACGACGCTGCTGGTGATAAAACCCATTTCGATAGGCAAATGGCAGGATTTAGGGGTTCATGAATTGTGAGAAGAAAACATAAAATAAGGCTAGAATACGTTTTAAATGTAGCGGTTGCAAACAGCTTTTTCAACCGCCCTAGTTTGCGTTTTGCTAAAAAAAGGGCGATAATAAGACTAGCCCTGAAAAGCCTATTTGAGTGGTTTCGCAAAGTTCATTTACTCTTTCCACAATTTAAAAAGCTTGTTATTTACCTTAAGGAAATATAGACCACATTTCAAATAAGAGAAGTCGTGTTGGTCTATATTTTTACCAAACCAAATAGTTTGTCCTATCGAATTCTGAAGAATAAAATTTTCAAAACCAGTTGCATTTACGATGTGAATTTTTGTGTTAAAGGGGTTGGGATACAAATGCAAGTCCATTTTATCTTGGACTTCGAGTACGCCAGTAGTTACGCAACTTTTGGAATAGTTTTGAAAGAATTGCCACATCAAATTGGTCGCACTGAATTGCTTGCTGACACTGGTATTGGATATTGAAAGCCCACCTGGCCACGAATGCTCGCCATCGTAACTTACGTATTGTTCGATAACAGAATTGCAAGAGCAATTTGAATATTTAAAGTGATCGTACTGACTGGTGTTGTGGTATAGCGTGTCCTTTATTTTTAAGCAATTGTAGTTCGAACTTATCACACTGAACATGCTATCTTGAGGTGGGAAATAAGTACCTGTAGCCCCAATAGTTACCCCGCCAAAGTATTTCACATTTTGGTCTAAATATGAATGAAAACTTATAATTGGAATGGCTCTAGAAGGCATCCAAGGATAATACAACAAATCTCCTGCTACAGGTGCAATTGCAGCAAACCTATTTGTCAACTGATTGGCTAGTCTGTAACAAAGTATCGAACCGTTTGAAAAACCTGTTGCGTATACACGCGATGTATCAATAGGCCTTTTTGCATACAAGTTATTCAACAACGAATTGACAAACCCAACATCGTCGATATTTAGGGTTGTGGAAGGGGCACAGCAGCCACCTGCATTCCATGTTCTGTTACCTGCCAGCTTTACACCTTCTGGATAAACCACTATAAATTTTGATGTATCTGCCTTTTGTGATAAGCCTGATTGATACTGAATAGACTGATAACCTAAAGGACTACCCCCGTGAAATGCCAATACTAAAGGATAGTTTGTCGAAACATTGTAACCAGTGGGAAGGTGTGTTAAAAATGTCCGCCAACGCCCACCCACATAAATACTGTCATAAATATTTGTTTGTCCGAAGGATAAATTTCCAATAAGAAGAAAAATTGCACAGAGTCCTACTATTTTTTTCATCCCAATCTTAAGCCTGTTATCATACAAATAGCAAATTAGAAATTGATTGCATATTTTAAAAAAATAGATTTTAAAGTAGCCTTGTATCACAGAAAGTGGAAGTTTGGAAATGACAGAAAAAAATAGCCAAGACATCTGATTTGTTTATTGCCCATCTATATCGTTTTAAACAGCAGTTGACGCTTCAAACAAGCAAGGGCGGTAAGACAGCTTCTATTTCAATTTGTACCGTACCCCCGCATAAACCATACGTCCAGTAATGGGTCCCCAAACAAGGGAAGAATCGAAATAAGGCCCGAAAGGGGAATCGTTTGAAATGATGGCTTGGTTTTGGCGGAAGTCACCCACGTTTTCTACGCCCATATACAGGTCGAGCCATTGCTTCTCGGGCTTGCCAACACTTTTGGATAGCTGGCAGTTGAATATGAAAAAACCAGGCGAATATTCTTCGAAGCGGTAATTTTCAGGGTTTGACGCAGTACTTGGAATTCGTTTAGGGCCGTTCCAATTTGCCGTAAAATCTATTTTCCAACTGTTGCGGGTGGGATAGGCAATATTGGCAAAGGCACGGTGCTTCGCAACAAGGGGGCGGGACAAAAGAGTTCCGAAATAGGTGGTTTTTACGTCGTAGAAACGATAAGCGGTACGCAGCTCGAGCCTTTTGGCGGGGCTGTATTGCACCTCTACTTGCACACTGTTGGAATAGGAAATTCCTTTCAAATTGTAGAAAGAAACCGCTTGTGGGTTTTTGTCCAAATCTACCACTACTTGGTTTTGAAAATCGGTTCTGTAAAAATCGAAAGTGATATTGCCCTCGCGATAGTTGAACTTAAAATCCTGATTCAGGCTAATGCCATAATTCCAGGCTACTTCGGGGTCTAAACCATAAGCTTTTGCTGCAACATTGGGCAAGATTGCCTTGCGCGAACTCACAAAGACGCTATTATTTTCGGCAAAAATATTGGCAGTTCGCTGTCCCCTGCCTGCCGAAAAGCGAATGGTGGTTTTAGGAGTTGGTTGATACTTGCCATGCACACGAGGTGTGAGAAAAAAACCAAACAAATTGTGATAATCGGCACGCAAGGCCACAATGGTAGTAAATTTGGACGAGGCTGTCCAGGTGTGCTCGTAAAACATGCCAGGTACCAACTCGGTACGCTTAAAATTTTGACCAAGTGAATAGGTCCAAGGGATAAAATCTTCGTCGTAAGCATCGGCCAAATAGCTTGCGCCAGTGCGAAACTTGTGGTTGGTAGTGCCTATGATAGACTGGTAGATAAGGTTGGCATAAAGGGTTTTTTGTCCAGCATTGTAGGAAGTGAGCCCGAAATAATTCGCATTGGCATGGGTAAGCGCCGAGGTCATGAAACCGATGCTTTTGTATTTTTTCTGTGGAAAAACGTACCCAAGCTTTCCAAAAACCTCCAAGCGTTCGGTATTGAGCCCTAATCCGTAGCTGGTTTTAGTCAGCCTGTCGCTGGTTTTGTCAAATGCCCATTGCCCACCGGTGCGCTCGTCTTTCAACGCTTTTATTCCAAAGAGACTTACCAATCCTTTGCCATTGTCGTATTTCCAACGAACCATGCCATTGTATTGGTTGCCAAGCGGAATATCAAGAAAACCGTCTCTGTTTTGGTCCATGCGCATGGATTGCTGGTCGTAGTGAAACAAAGTGGCCATGCCCCATTTTGCGCTCAGCTTTTGGGTAAAATTCAGATTGGCTTCGTATCGGCCAAAATCATTGCAGTAAGTATTAAAATACAGTCTTTCTCCAGTTTTGGGGCTTATTTCAGTCTTTTTCAGCTCTACATTTATTTGTCCCGCTGCCGATTCATACCCGTTCACTGCCGAACCTACCCCTTTGGTGACTTGGATAGATTCTACCCAAGTGCCTGGCACATAGCCCAGACCAAAATTAGAGGCCAAACCGCGCGCTCCAGGCATGTTTTCGTAGGTGAGTTGGGTGTAGATACCCGACAGCCCCAGCATTTGGATTTGCTTGGCTCCCGAAACCGCATCGGCATAGTTTACGTCGACCGAGGGGTTGGTTTCAAAACTTTCAGACAAGTTGCAACAGGCCGCCTTGAATAGCTCTTTTTCTGTCATGGTGCGCGTGTTGAGCGGTTCGGCATTCGACAAAAAACTAGAAAGGCTTGTACCCTCCACTACCACCTCTTGCAGTATTTTGCTTGATTCATTTGCCAAAATGACTTTCAGTTGGCTAGGCTCGTGTATGTGAAGGGTATCGCTTTTGTAGCCTATGTAGCTCACCACCAAGTACATCTCACTGTCTTTTCGAAGCTGGAAAACGCCGTTTGTGTCGGTTGCCGTTCCCTTGTTCGATTCCATCCAGTGCACTACCGCACCTACTATGGGACTAAAGTGACCTTTGAAAGTTTGTTCCAAAACTACACCACGGACGTAGTTTTTAGTTGGTAGTTACGTAGCTTGGAGTTAGTAGTTCGTGGTTCAAGGAATCCTGGGCATAGCCATAGAAAGCTGTCCAATAGAACAGCATAAAGAAAAGCTTTTTCATAGCATATTACCGTTTGCGTGGATATTTGCAACACTCGTGCAAGTCGCCGTATATCTTGTCGTCGGCCTTCACTTTTTCTGTATCATAGCCCGAAGAAGCCACTAGCCGGTGAATATTGTCCTCGCTTATTTTGTTTGGGACATACACTACCTCCAACATTTTGGTCTTCACGTCCCATTTGGCCGATTTTACACCTTTTACATCCAAAGCCGATTCGATGGTTTTTTGGCACATTTCACAATTGCCCCATACTTTGAAACGGATGACTACAGCTTCTTTTTGTGCATAGGAAACGGAAGAAATGAGTACCAA
>JBIKRJ010000142.1:0-6335 GCA_044349205.1 Cytophagales bacterium
GCACTCTTCGTCTACTAGCGGCTCAAATTCAGACTGTGCCTGACCCGAAAAATAAGGCCCCATCACACAGTAATTTTTCTTCCACTTTTCTACCATGGAAGGTACTTTCGAACGAATAACAGTATATATGCCCCCTACTTGGTTGCATACTTCCCACGCCACTTCCACAAGCATGGGTTCTTTCGGGCTTTTCTTTTCCAAAAGCAGTTGGTTAATGGTTAAAACTTATTGCTCTTCTTCTATCGTTATTTTTACGATTTTGTCGCTTTGGCGCAGTTGTTCGATAATATCCAAGCCCTCGTAAACCTTGCCAAAACAGGTATGCCTGCGGTCAAGATGAGCTGTTTGTTCTCGCGAGAGGACGATAAAAAACTGTGAACCTCCTGTATCGCGACCAGCGTGCGCCATAGACAATACGCCTTTGTCGTGGTACTGGTTTTGACCATCCAATTCGCATTTGATATGATAACCCGGACCACCACGACCATCGCCACGGGGACAACCTCCTTGTACCACAAAGCCAGGTATCACCCTGTGGAAAGTAAGCCCGTCATAAAAACCACTTTTCGATAGTTTCACAAAATTGGCCACCGCGATGGGGGCATCGTTGTCGTAAAACTCCACTTTCAAAGTGCCCTTTTCGGTTATAATTTCTCCTTTTGTCATTTCGAAAATTTATAGGCGAATATAGCAGTAAAATGGCTTACGTTCAGACTAAACTTTAAAATAGGGCATAATTGCTTAGAAATCGTAGCCCAAAGTAACGTGCCAAACAGGCCTTTGCACCACATAGTCTAAAATGCCCCAAGCCAAATCTACTTTCATGTAATAGCCCAAAAAAAGCGTTCTGATACCTGGCCCAAAACCTTGCAGCCAGGGGTTTCGGTAGTTGATAACTTTGGCAGAAAACAAAGGATTTCCTGCCCCTATTATGGTAGTGTTGAAATTATTGTCTTTGTCCCAAGGACTTAGACCTGTCCAAGCGGTACCTACATCGTAAAAGGCCGTAAGCTGTAAATTTTTGAAAAAATTACTGCCAATCACCCCTCTGTAAAAATACTTGACGATAGGCCAACGCAACTCGGCATTCAGCAACAAATACCTATTGCCATACAATTGGTTAAAATAAAATCCGCGCATGCTCGTGACATATTTGTTGAACAAAAGATCGCGTTTGTCTAAAAAAATGTCGTTGTACAAGGGACTCACAGGATCGTTGGTATTCACGGCATATCCCGAAGCCCAATTGTCCATACCTCCCATCAGAAAATTTTTAGGCGACGAACCAACAAAAGCTCCTCCCGATACCCTCGAGGCCAATATGAGTTCTTGGTGCAAGCGTTGGTATCGTCTGAAATCTAAGCCCAATCGCCCGAAGTCCATTTGGGGAGTTTTTCCAAATTTGCCCTCAGTTTGCTGAAAAGCGTGATTGAACTCGTAATACAATCGGAACTTGGTGCCTTCTTGCATATTTTGTGCAGTAACTAATGTATTGTCGTACACAGCTTCGGCTCGGTAGCTGCCGTAATGGGTAAATGCATCAAATGGGTCGGGAGTAGCACCGGTGTTGAGCGGAAAAGCCAAATTGAAACGGCTATTCATGTAGTAGGGCGCAAAACTTACCCGAAAGGTATTGGTGAAAGGATAGGCCACTTCTACCTCCCAGCGATTGACCGTGTATTTCGTAGGAAAAAAAGTTCTTTGATTGAAGAGATAAAGACGTTGCTTTTCGAATCTGAAACGAAAATCGAGTCTTTTTTTCAAGTATTGGTACTCCAAATACACCGTGCTTGTACGCAAATCGCTGCTTCCAAAAAGCCCTCCATAGAAACGGTGGTCGTTGAACATGTCGGTAAGGGTGGCATTCATCACCACGCCAAAACCGCGCAATGGGTCAAAAACTATGGTGGAAACCGTATTTTCTACTCCTAACCTATGCCTCGATTTCCACAATCCACCTTTTGCCGCAAAAACTTGATAATCTGACTTGTACAAATAATACTTATCGGTTTTTATGCCAGTCTTTTTGTTGAAATATCCGCTTGCAGATTTTAGTGTGTTCTTTTCCGATTCAAACACAAATGTTTCGGTTTGTACCGTGTCCAAGTCCAACACATTGACGGTGGTGTCTTGGGCTAGTTTGTTGATGGCGGAATCGCTCATGGTGCCGTTCATGATGGCGTTGACCAAGGTTTCCAATTTGGCATTTTCTTGTTCGGCCCTTATTTTTTCTTCTACCACTTGCACTGCTTGTCTTCTGTTCTGTTCCACTCTTGCCACTTCCAAGCGGTGATGCTCTTCGGTGCGCTCTTTTCGAGCTGTTTTGGTAGTTTCAAATTTTCTGTCTAGTTCTAGCGGTTCAAAAAACACCCTTTCTTTGCCTTTATTCACTGTAACATAGGCCATACCCAGCGATGCTGCACTGGCATCGTAGTCGCGAAAACTTCCCATGTTGTTGGTTATTTGGATACTGCGCACATTTGTATCGGTCAAATCTTTTTTATGTAAGTTCAAAACCCCTGTTTTGTCGCTGAGGTAAAGCAGCGTGTGGGCATCGTAGGGTAGTGGTTTGCTTTCGTTGTCAATGGTATTGGTAAGCCTTTTGAGCACAGAAGCAGATTTTTCGGGCTCGTACAAAAACAAATCGAGGTTGGTACCCAATAACCTGAAACGCCCAGCATCTACGCCCAGCGTGTCGTTGTGCCTATTGCTGCTCCACACTATGTTTTTGGTTCCTTTTACATAGGCAGGATTCAGGTCGTCGTACATATCGTTGGTAATAACACGGGTTTTAGCCCGGCGCGTGTCGTATTCGTACAGGTCGCTTTGTCCGTTTCTTTCTGCCGAAAGGACAATGAGGTTGTCGTCGGCCGAATAATTGAAATCGAGTATTTGATTAAAGTTGTAAATTTTGGTACGACTTTTTAGCCTGCCATTGGCATTATAAGTTTTTAAAATGTGGCGGTTGCTCTTTTTCACCATCACCGCCAAGTGATTGTTATTTTTCCAAGCAATGAGGGGTATGTTGAAATTGATTTTTTGGTTTACCAAGTTGCTGCCGCCTCTGTTTATCGTCTTTTTTCTGGAAAAACCGATTTTGGGTTGCTCCAATTCCCTGTCTTGGCTATTGCTTGCTACTTCTTCGGCCGGGGCATCTTCCACTATACCCAATTCTTTGTCTATGTCCGAAAGTTTGGCAGGTGCCGTAGCAGGGATGTTTTCTTCCTTTGAAGTGACGAACGCTTGCTCTCTTTTTATTTTGGACAATTTCACGGCATACCTTCCTTTCAGATTTTGGGTGTAGGCCACATAATTGCCGTTAGGACTAATTTTCACTTTGTAATAATCGACATTGCGCGCATTGTACTTTTTCACGCGTGCTTCTTTGCTTGGCATTTTGTAATCGTTTCCCAAGGCCAAAGCCATGTCTTTGTAGTATTTCCTCCATTCCTTCAAAAAATCGCGATAGGTCATTTCGAGGGTGCCCTCTATTGCTTCCCTGTCGTTGCGCAACATGCGCGCATAGGTAATAATGTTGGCCATTTGCGATTCGCCATACTGTTCTGTGATAAAACTAAAGATGGATTGGCCCAAAATTTCGGCCTCTTTTCCTCGAAATTTTGCTGGGTTGCGCAACCTATATTTAAAAACCGCATCGCGCATAAAGTCGTCCATTTCTTGGTTCCAACCACGACCCACATAGGCTGCCGCACCCGCTACAAACCATTCGGGCAAGTTCATGAGGAGTGAATTTTGGTACACTTCTCGTATGTTGCCGCCATACAACAAATCGGTGATGTAGATGCGCGCTATCGAAGTGTTGATGTCGTTTTTGAAATCGATGAGGTTGCCGTTGAAGGCTATTTCTGCATTCAATTTCATGAAGTTGGTTTGCCCGCCTACGAAAGCCGTTTCATCGTCGAGCCCAATATTGCTTTGCAACAAGTCGGAATGTGAGTTGTAAAGCAGAAGTTTGGTTTTGCCAAATGGCGCATATCCAATCATTTTGCTTATACGCTTGTACTCTTCTTCGGCATGTAGAGCCGTGAAACGGGCTACTTCAGAGCCCTCTTTGTAAAAATATATTTCGAAATTGTCGGTCTTGTAGTAGGTCCAGTCAAATCGCTTGGTCTGAATACGGTTTTTTCCAAAATGGTCGGTGGTGTTTTGGGCTTCCGAAAAACGAACAAACAACACGCCTACCAAAAGTAGGAAGAAGAATAATGAATTGGGCTTTAGCCTATTGCACATCTACCAAAAGCGTGTTGATTTGAAAATAAAGGTAATCAAATCGTTCGAGTTTGAACGAAAGGGGCTAAATGTAAAACCCTAGCCTGTGTAAACACTGTGTTTGTTTTGCTCATGCTTCCTGTATTGCTTCCAATAAAAACTCACAGGCCTTGATTATTTCTTTTTTGCTAATGGTGAGTGGGGGTGCCACTCGCATAGAGTTGTCGCAAAACAAAAACCAATCGGTTATCACACCCTTTTTGATTGCCTTGTCTATCACTGGTTTCAGGGTTCCAAAGTTTTCCATTTCAAATGCCATCATCAAACCTTTATTTCTAGATGTCTTTATTTTAGGAAGTTGCATTATCGAAAGGAAAAGCTGTGCTTTTTCTTCCACCTGTTCTATGAGTTTTTCTTGCTGTATTACTTCTATTGTGGCCAATGAAGCGGCGCAACATACAGGGTGTCCACCAAAAGTTGTGATGTGTCCCAATATTGGGTTGTTTCGCAACACCGCCATTATTTCAGCAGACGAAATGAAAGCACCCAATGGCATTCCGCCGCCCATCCCTTTGGCACAAACCAAAATATCGGGTATGATACCGTAGTGCTCGAAAGCCCAAAATTTGCCTGTACGGCCAAATCCACATTGTATTTCGTCAAGCACGAGCAAAGCGCCTTTTTCGTCGCATTTCTGTCTTAGTTTTTTGAAATATTCGGGCGAGGCAACCCTCACGCCAGCCTCGCCCTGCACAGTTTCTATCACCACGGCTGCCGTTTGGTCGTCTATTTGCTCCAAATCTCTTTCCTGGCCAAAATGAATTCGATTGGTGAGGGGCAAAAGCGGACGAAAGTTTTGTTTCAATTTTTCGTTGCCCCCTATGGAAAGTGCCCCGTGGGTGCTGCCGTGATAGGCATCGTAACATGAAATAATTTTCCCTCTTCCCGAGTAGCGTTTGGCCAATTTCATGGCTCCTTCTATGGCTTCACTGCCCGAATTGGTGAAATAGACGGAAGAAAGCGAGTGTGGTAAAAGGGAGGCTAACTTTTGTGCCAAAAGCACCTGCGGCGACTGTACATATTCGCCATATACCATCAAATGAAGGTATTTATCTACTTGATCTTTAATGGCTTGTACCACTTTAGGATGGCGATGCCCTACGTTGCTAACCCCAATACCTGAAATTAAATCAATGTATTTTTCGCCATTTGCTCCATACAAATACACCCCTTCTGCTTTTTCTATCTCCAACATCAAAGGAAAATCGGAGGTTTGGGCAACGTTTTGCAGAAAAAGCTCTCGGTTGGTCATTTTCTAATTGCGCATTTTGTTATCAGACCTGGCTTAATATCCGAAAAGTTCGGTCAGGGTAAGTTCTTGTACCGGCCCATATTGCTCCAAGGCTTTGAAATTCAGCTTGTCTTTAGCTCCAATGAGCAAAATTGCCTGCGGCTTTTTACTGAGGTATTGTTTGTGAAATTCGGCAATGTTTTTCAGTGTCATGCCTGGCAGGGTTTTGTACACATCTTTCCGTATGTCGTAGTCCAAGCCCAACTTTTTGGCAGTTTCATAACTCATGAGCACATCGGCTTTGGTTACGCGCTCGGTTTCGATGCTATTCATGATCGACTCTTTGGCAAGGTCGAAAGCGGGGCCAGACTCGGGCATATAGTTCAAAAGGTCTTCCATGGCTTGCATGGCCTCGGGCAATTTGTCGGCTTGGGTGCCTATGTACGAAACAATGTAATTGGGCTTATTTTTTTCGCCAGCCAAGGCATAGCGGGAACGAACGGCATAGGCCAAGGCTTTCGATTCGCGTATTTCCTGAAACACAATAGAACTCATGCTTCCCCCAAAATATTCATTAAAGAGGGTAACGGCAGGTACTAAATTTTTGTCGTAATCGACTGATTTTGAAAGGAAAATCATTTCGGCTTGTACCATATCGTAGTTCACCCAATAGGTTTTGGTTTGTTCTAAAAGCAGTTCCTTGAATTCTTTTTTGGGCGGAATAGGAAAAAAAGTGCTGGGTATTTTGTGCATTGTATTCAGTTTGGCTACCAAATCGCTACCATTGGCAGGACCGTAGTACAACACCCTGTGT
>JBIKRJ010000143.1:0-6276 GCA_044349205.1 Cytophagales bacterium
ACGTTCACATAATAATCCTGAAATGATTTGGCAATGCGTGAAACCATGGCTACACTTATGGCGGCAAGTATCAGCAAACCAGCGCCTTCTAAAAAATCTGAGGCACTTATTTTTCGTAAGTCAAAGGTGTTGGGCACCACCACATATTGGTCAATTATTTTTTTGAAAATCCAAGGGTCAAGAAGCGAAAAAATCTGGTTTATACCTGCCAAAAACAAAGCCAAGACAATCAGTTGCCAATATTGTCGCAGGTAATAGTAAAGTAATTTCATGAATTTGGATAAAGAAAAAGCCACGCATTATGGTGGCTTGCAAAGCTACGTAATTACCAAAGCAAATCTAAAGTACTAGGCAAATTGACAAATGACACCACCCATTAGGGTAAGTGACAAAATCCAATATCCAAGCTGAATGGCTATGTATTTAAAATTTTTGTGTTGTTGGGTAGCTCCCAAAGCCACCACAGGCAAGGCAAAGAACAAGGCAGCCAAAAAGCCGTGAAAAGCCCCGTGCCCGAAAGTGCGATAGTTGTGTCCATATTTGGCCAAAGATGCTTTAAGCCAGATACTTGCCTCGGAATTGGGGTCTTGTAAATCAGGTCCCATTACGATAGAATTCAACGCATATTGATGTATCACATTTAAACTAAGAAAGACAGAAAGCATATAGCTTAATACCACTCCTGAAACTAACATCAAAAACTTGTTTGATGTTTTGTATGGCCCTTCATTTGCCTGCGAAGTATCTAAAGCCGATCCAAATACACTCGGATGGTACCATACTATCTTTAACGCAAGTGGAAATAAGGAAACCAGTGACAAAACCAAAAAATTCATCTGCATCGTAATTCTGATTTTTGACTGTAAAAGTAAAAAAGCCAAGGCTTTTTGCAACATTTAACTTTCAATCTACGTAACAGAAATGCAAGCAGCGCTATTTTTCATGCACTAACTCACTTTGCAATTATTACTTTGATATATTAAATTTGACTTTACCTTTTTTCTAAGCAGCTACTAAAACCTTTATTTTATTACATCCAACTCAACGGTTAACACACTTTACTTAAAAATTATCGAGATTGCATACCATAACTCAGTCCTTTTTTCATTGTTCACAAAAAGTATTTATAAGTAAAAATCTTTTTTCCCTATGAAAGTCAATCAATTATGTTGGAATCCTACCAAGCTATGGCAAAATGTTGGCATTAAACATGACCTGAATCCGCAGTTAGTTCTTGCATTTGGCGACCGATATTTGATTTCAGACCCGCTTCGTTTTCAAGAATTGAAAGCTTTTTACCCTAATGCCCAAATTGTCATGGCCAGCACATCGGGCGAAATACAAGGTTCGAGTGTAACTGATGGTACGATAGTGGTTTCGGCACTCGAATTTTCTAAAACTAAAATAAAACTAGCCAAAAGCAACATTCAAGACAGCAACGACACCTACGAGTGTGGAAAATCGCTTGGAAAAGAATTGATTGCCGACGATTTGGCTCACATTCTAGTGATAGCCGATGGACACATAGTGAACGGTAGTGAACTAGTAAGCGGTATAAATTTCAATAGTTCTTTGCAGATTCCCATTACGGGCGGACTTGCTGGCGATGGTGCTAGATTTGAAAAAACACTGGTGGGTATAAACGAGGTACCAGGCACTGGAAATGTAGTTGCCATTGGTTTCTTCGGAAGTAATTTCAAAATTGGATTTGGCAACAAAGGAGGATGGGATGCATTTGGCCCCGAACGAATTGTCACCAAATCTGAAAGAAATGTCCTGTATGAGTTGGACAATCAGCCTGTTTTGGAACTTTACAAAAACTACCTAGGGGCTTTGGCGGCCGAACTCCCGGGTTCAGCGCTTTTGTTTCCCTTGAGTTTGTATATGCCCGATACCGACGAAATTTTGGTTCGCACGGTCCTTTCTATCAACGAACAAGACCAAAGCATGACGTTTGCAGGAAATATCCCTAAAGGTGCGCATGTACAACTAATGAAAGCCAACTTCGACAAACTGATAGAAGGAGCCAACAGTGCCGCCAATTTCAGTTTGAAAATGTCTGGGGATTGCAAACCCGAATTTGCACTTTTCATAAGCTGTGTGGGCCGAAAGTTGGTTCTGAGCCATAGAGTTGAAGAAGAGGTAGAAGATGCTGTTAGGATTTTAGGCGACAATACCCCTGTGCTAGGATTTTATTCGTATGGTGAAATTTCGCCACTTATGAGCAATACCCGTTGTGAGTTACATAACCAAACTATGACTATCACTACTTACAGCGAATGCTAACGCAGGTAGAATACCATAGAACCCTAAAACGACTGATTTCCAAACATTTTGGAACGGAAATCTTGTCTAAGGAAACGGAATCATTTCTGCAATCTATCAATGATTCTTTTTTACATTATGAACGCGACCGCGAATTGATGGAGCGTGCACTTGAACTCACCTCTTCTGAATTGACCCAAGCCAACTTAAAAATACGTGAAGAAAAACGAATTGTCCAAGAGCGCCTTACTGAAAGTGAACAAATTCTAAAATCAATCAACCAAAATCTTAACGAAGCTGTTTTCAGAATTACCCACGAAGGCGAAATCATTTACACCAACAACGCATTTGCCAAGTTATTTGGTCAGGAAAACGGAGAGCTACCCACCACAATGAACTTCAAAGACTTATTTGAAGAGCAAGAAAAATGGCGGGATATAAAGCAAGAAGCCGAAGCAAAAGGCGGTTTAAAAGGAGTAGAAGTAATTTTCAAAAAAGCTGACAATTCTCACTTCTGGGGTTTGGTGAGCATTATGAGCTCTCTTGGACACGGCTACACGCTTCATTTTGATGGTTCAATTGTAGACATCAGCAAGCAGAAAAAGTCGGAAGAAAATGTGCGTAATGCCAATTTGTTGCTTATTAAAACAAATAAAGAATTAGATAGATTTGTATATAGTGCTTCCCACGATTTAAAAGCCCCGTTGTCGTCCTTGTTAGGTTTGATAAATGTCATCGAGCTCGACAATCCTTCCAATTTGCACTTGTACTTGGACAAGATGCGCACCAGCATACACAAGTTAGATGCCTTTATCAAGGAAATAATCGACTATTCATACAATTCGAGCAAAAAAGCTGTAAACGAAGAGGTAAATCTGAAAGAATTATTTGAAGAATCTTATGAACAATACAAATACTTGTCCAATGCAACTAAAATCAATCTTATCACCGATTGGAAGCAAAAAAAGCCTGTATTCAGCGACCCTAGAAGAATAAAAATTATTCTGAATAATCTCGTTTCGAACGCCATAATGTACAGCAATCCAGAAGTTGTAGAACCTTATATTAAAGTTTCTACTGAAACGGTGGACAATAACTGTGTGATGACTATCGAAGACAATGGCATCGGTATTGGAACAGAACACCTGAATAAAATATTTGAAATGTTTTACAGAGGCACCAATGTATCAGGCGGTTCTGGTTTAGGGTTGTATATTGTGAAAGAAACAATCGCAAAATTACAAGGCAATATTTCGGTCAATTCAGAAGAAAACAAGGGTACGACTTTCAAAATCACCCTTCCCAACCAACCTGCCCCAAGTTCCAATTAAATTTCTTTGAAGAATGTGGGCTTTTTGGAAAGTACAGCGCCCAATCGTTTTTTAAAATCAAACAATCCTTGTTGTTTTTCCCCTCTTATTGAGGCAGTGCCCAAATCTACTATTTTATATCCTCTACTTTGGGCGTGACGGTAAATGCCTTCGTACAGCATCAAACTAGGACTAAATATTTGATAGTTAGGGTCGGTAGCGGATAGAAAATGATACAGGATATTTTCATTTATTTCTACGCAAACCGAAATGCCGATTATCTCATTCGCGTCTCTCACTACAAATCCACAGTATTTTTCTGAAAAACCTTCAAATGCTTTGATCAAGCTTTCCTTCGAAATGTTGGTGGGTATGCGTTTTGCAGCGCGAAACGAAAATAATTTTTCATATTTTTCAATTATTTCAGGCAATGTAATGGATTCGAATACAAAACCCTTTTTAATACATTTCTGAAAACACCATCTCGCATTGTATCCGAAACGTGGCCAAACCTTTTCTTCAGAAACTAAAAAATGAAAATTGCTGTCGGTAAAAAGACAATCATAGCCATTTTTAGCAAAAAAATGGGACGTAAAATCATTGAAATAATTGGGGCAAATACGAAGTTCGATGCGTTTGGTGCCAGCTTTTTTCAGCACTTCTTCTACCCTATTCCAAAAAAAACCCAAGGCTGCCTCATCATGGATAGTGGTTGCCAGTCCGCCAAAAGGTGCTTTTGGTGGACTATAGGCTACATTTCCCATTAATTCGAAATGCACGGTAGCCAATATTTCATTGGTTAGTAAATTTTGCAAAATGAATGAAAAAGTATTTTCAGTCTTTGCCAAATCAACGTATGATAAGGAATTGAAAAAAAATAGGGCGTTTTTGTCTTCGGAAATCTTGTCGGTATAAAAAAGATGGACAGGCATTGCTTACCTGTTGTTGTACCGTTTGAATTGCTCGTAATCGCGCACATAATCCTCCTCTGAAAATTTCATGGAATGGAGGCCCAGCAAATAACAGTTTGCAGAAAGTTTGGCACTACGCCAGTAGCCTGCAGGCACATACAAACCTTGGTCGTTGGATTGCAACTTGAACTCATACAAATCGCCCTCGGGCGACTCCAAACTTATTTCAGCCCATCCGCCAATGGGCACCAATACTTGTGCGTTATTTTTTTTTGCGTGGTTGCCCCGCGACTCGTTTTCGGGCACAGGCCCTATGCAATACACATGGGCTACAGGGAAAGGAAGTTGTTCGAAGGGGACAAGATAGCCTTTTTCATCAGTCCCTATTTTCGGAAATTTTATAAGGTAGGGTTTTTGCAATGTCAGTTGTCGTAACCTGTTTTTACTTTTTTACCACGCTCCCATTTGTAAACCCAATACAAACCGTCGATGCCAGCTCCGATGAAACCAAAAATTACCGCTATAAAAATTTGAAAATGAGGAAATTGATTAAGTTCATTCACGTACGATTTCATTGTAAAAAACAACACGAGCGAAACAGCCGAAAGACCTAAAAAAGCCCAATGAGGTTGCTGTTTTGAAAACCAATAACTAGCCAAAGCAAAAACTGCCCAAAGCAGAAAAACAAAACCGAACGTGTTGTCTTTTATAAAAAAGAAGTACACAAAATACCCTGCCATTAAAATTGTAGAGGTAAATACAATAGCCCTGTTAAATCTCAACATAATCTTAGAAACCAAATTTTTTGCCCAATCCTTTTAATTTTTCTTCCAACTGCTTTTTAGCATTTTCTTCCGCTTCTTTTTTGAATTTGTCTGCTTCTTCTTTCGCCTTGTCCTGAGCCTGTTGTTTTACCTCCTCCAATTTCTGTTCAGCTTGTTGTTTTACAGCTTCTTTTGCTTGGTTGGTTACCGATGTTTGGCCTTTTCCACTGCCAGATGCTGCCACTGGTATGACGGTTGGATTGCTACTAGTTCCCCCGATTTTAAAATTTAAGGTAATCTTGTCCATACTGCCAAGCGATATACCAGCAATTTTGCCAAGGGCATCTGAAGCGGCAGCACCAAGTTGTCCAGTGGGCAAATCCAATTTCATCAAGTAATCCAAAGAACCGTCTAACCCTTGGCTTCCACTCATATTGGCAACCAAACCACCCGTTTTCAAATCGAAAGGTTTTACATGCACTCTGCCTTCTTTTATTTCGGCTTGTACCAAGGTGTTTTTCAACGTTGGGTTGCGCAAAGCCTCGTTTTTGGTCACATCGGCCAATTTGCCCAATATCTTGTTGTTTTTCATAATGGCATCTATCACATTTATCATTCCATTGCCATTCAAACTCGATAAAATGGGGGTCATGTCTTTGTTCAACTCACCACTCAACTTAAACTTTGTTGTGGTTGAACCCTCGATATTTTTGGCGGCTGGCGCAAAAGCTTGTACTGCATTAAATGTGTTGTAAGCCTTTGCAATAGAAGCATTTTGCATATCGAAATCGAAGGTAAACTTGGGTTTGGACAATACGCGTGGGTCGTAAACGCCACTCATCACAAAACTACCTTCTATCATATTGAAAGCAAGGTGTTTCATGGTAATTGTGCCATCGTGAATGATAATGTCGCCCAACAAATTGCTAATGCCATAATTGGCATATTGCACCGTTTTTACGGAAGAGTTCATCACAAAATCTATGTTTTGGGGCACTTCGGGGGCCGACATAAGGGGTGTGGTTT
>JBIKRJ010000144.1:0-6245 GCA_044349205.1 Cytophagales bacterium
CTAGACCGATTTGATATACTTGAAATTCGGTTCAAAGGTGGTAGAAAAGACTTTTTTCGTAACAACCAGCAATTGGAATTGTACACAGGCGACCCTGTGATGGTGGATACTGGTTCGGGAACGCACTTGGGTTTTGTTTCCATGCAGGGCGAACTGGTGCGCATACAAATGAAAAAACACCAAGTGGCCAACAACGACAACATTACAGCCATTTTGCGCAAGGCTTCAGAAAAAGACATTGAAAAATATCAATATTCTAAAAACCGCGAACTGCCCACCTTGTTCCGTACCAGAACTATTGTTCAAGACCTGAAGCTGAACATGAAACTTTCGGATGTGGAATACCAAGCCGATGGTTCCAAGGCTACTTTTTACTATTCTGCCGAAGAGCGCGTAGATTTTCGCGAACTCATCAAAGTATTGGCTGGCGAGTTCAAAGTGCGCATCGAAATGAAACAGATAAGCCTTCGCCAAGAGGCAGGTAGGTTGGGCGGAATTGGGGTGTGCGGAAGAGAATTGTGTTGCTCCACTTGGCTTACCGATTTCAAAAATGTAAACACTTCGGCGGCTCGTTACCAAAACTTGTCCATCAACCCCACCAAAATTTCGGGGCAATGCGGTCGTTTGAAATGTTGCCTAAACTACGAATTGGAAACCTACATGGAGGCCTGGAAAGATATTCCACAAGTAGAAGCGCCACTCCAAACCGAAAAAGGCCCTGTGGCTTTGCAAAAAACCGACATCTTCAGAAAGATAATGTGGTTCAGTTACAAGCAGGAAACCGATTGGTATCCCTTGCCTATTTCAGACGTTGTAAAGGTACAGGAAATGAATAAAAAAGGCGAAAAGCCTGAACTCATCGATGTCTCTGGATTGGTCATAACCACTAAAGTGGAAGAAAGCAAACCACTTAATTACGACTTAATGCAAATGGATAAAAAGTACACCAACAAAAAGAAGAAAAACAAAAACCGCCACAAACCTAGCGGCAACGGCGCCTCTTCTCCACGAAAAAATGACTAAGGCTTTCTCACATATTCTTTTTGGGCTGCTCTTTCTTTTACTGGCCACCTCATGCGACAAAACAAGGGTTTTCGAAGAAAACCACGAACTGAAGGACCGCAGCTGGTACATAGACAGCTTGCAACGCTTCTCCTTTCAAATACAAGATGTATCCAAACCCTACAATGTTTTAATCAACCTTCGCAATTCTGACACCTATCCCTACTATAATTTGTTCCTACGCTATTATTTGACCGATTCTGTAGGAAATGAATTAAAGTCTCAGCAATTGGAATTGATGCTAATGGATGCCAAAACTGGCAAACCACAAGGAACAGGTCTGGGCGATATTTTTAACCATCAATTTGATTTGCTGCACGGGTTCCGTTTTCCAAAAACCGGAACTTACAATATGACATTAAAACAATATATGCGCCAAGACCCCTTGCCCGATATCTATTCCATCGGATTGCGCATAGAACACACGAGCATGAAAAAATAACCATGCAAAACATAGTCGTTAAAGTAGGTAGCAATGTTTTGACCCAATCAAATGGCGATTTGGATTTGGGTGTGCTGCGATTACTGTGCCAGCAGTTGGCTCATTTGCGTACAGAGGGACACCACGTAGTGCTCGTTTCTTCGGGGGCTGTCGCTTCTGGTAGAAATTTGACTTCCCTGCCAACAAAAACCGACGATGTAAGCCGCAGACAGGTATTGGCCGCCGTTGGACAAGTGAAGTTAATTTCACTATATGCCGAGGTTTTCAAGGAATTTGGTTTCTTGTGTGCACAAGTACTGGTTACCAAAGAAGATTTTAGGGACAGGGGACACTACTTGAACATGAAAAACTGTTTGGAAGCCCTGCTGAAAAACGGCATTGTGCCCGTTGTCAATGAAAATGATGTGGTATCGGTTACCGAACTGATGTTTACCGACAACGACGAACTTGCCGGATTAGTTTCGTCGATGTTGGGGGTAGACCGGTTGATTATTCTTTCCAATGTAGACGGAATTTTCACGGGAAACCCCAAAGAACCCAATTCTGAACTTATTTCTGTAATAGATTACAAGCAACCAAATCTAGAGCAATACATTTCCAAAGAGAAATCGGCTTTTGGGCGTGGGGGGATGTTAACCAAAAGCAAAATCGCACACAAAGTGGCGGGTTTGGGCATACACGTACACATAGCCAATGGTAAAACCGATGGGGTACTTACCAAAATACTTTCGGGAAAAGGTGCTGGAACACATTTTCTACCTAAAAAAAATGCCTCTACCATCAAAAGATGGGTGGCCAATGCCGAAGGGCTGGCCAAAACCGCCATTGTGATTGACGAGGGAGCTTGCAAGGCCTTACTTTCCGACAAGCCCACTAGCCTTCTTCCTGTGGGCGTAAAAAATATTGAAGGTTCTTTTGCCAAAGGCGAAATAGTGAAAATCAAAGATTCTAGTGGTAATATATTGGGTTTGGGCAAGACACAATTTGCCTCTGACAAGCTAGAAGAAATGAAAACCGAAAAACGCCAAAAAGAACTGGTACATTACGATTACTTGTACCTGTACTAATGTCGCTCAGCGTATCTGAAATAGCACATTACCAACGCCAACTTCTTTTGCAAGGATTTGGGCTGGAAGCGCAGGAACGGTTAAAAAACTTTTCAGTACTTGTAATTGGGGCGGGCGGACTTGGCTGTCCGCTTTTGCAGTATTTGGCCGCCGCAGGCATAGGTCGCATAGGAATTGTAGATGGGGACAAGGTGCAAGACCACAATCTGCATCGCCAAATTTTATATACCACTGCCGATGTAGGAAAATCAAAAAGCGCGGTAGCCGCCGAAAGACTGCGCAATATGAATCCCAATATCGAATTGGAGGAATTGCCATTTCTGTTTGAAAAATCCAATGCGATTGAACTGTTGGGTGGCTACGACTTGTTGGTAGACGGTTCCGACAATTTTTCAACGCGCTACTTAAGCAACGACGCCTGCGTAATCTTGAACAAGCCTTTGGTTTCAGGTGCCATTTTCAAGTACGAAGGCCAGGTGTCGGTTTTTAATTATCATAACGGACCCACTTATAGGTGTCTATTTCCCGAACCTCCTCTTGCGCACGAAAGACCTTCCTGTAGTGAAATAGGTGTTTTGGGAGTTTTGCCAGGTGTAATAGGAAGCATTATGGCAGCAGAAACCATCAAAATTGCCGCACAAGTGGGTGAACCCTTATCGGGCAAATTGCTTACCTACGATGCGCTAGGCTGCTCATTCGATACATTTACCTTCTCAACTGTGCCCGAAAACAAGCACATCAAAATGTTGGGGCAATATGATTTTGATTGTGACCTAGAAAGCATAAATGAAATTTCATGCAATGAATTAAAGAACCATTTTTCCGAATATCTGATTGTCGATGTGCGAGAAAAAGAGGAATATGCCCTTTTCAACATTGGGGGTACAAACATTCCACTTTCTGAGTTGGAAAAAAAAATAGCCGAAATACCCAAAAACAAGCATGTAGTTGTCCACTGTCAGGGTGGAAGCCGTAGTAGACAAGCCATTCAAATTTTGCAAAAAAATCACGGGTTTCGCAACCTGCTTAACTTATCAAACGGGCTAAGAGACTGGTAAAAAGGTGTTTTGTGACTCAGCAGTCTTTTTCTAATTTACCCACATGATTCCCCACACACCATGCATATCAAAAAAACGAGTGTTTTGAAGTGGGTAATATTTATTTTTTCCGCTACTTTGTCTTTCCTCGTCAAGGCACAAGACCCACAGTTTTCGCAATACTACTCCGCTCCCTTGTATTTGAATCCCGCTTTTGCTGGCTCTTCTGGCTGCAGTCGAATGGTGAGTAATTTTCGAAATCAGTGGTTTGCTTTGAACCAGCCTTACAACACTTTTGCGTTTTCTTTTGACCACAATATAGACCGCTACAACAGCGGGGTTGGTTTACAGGTTGTTAGCGACCAAGTGGGCAAGAATGGCATTTCAACCTTGCATGGCTCTTTGTTCTATGCCTACCGAATCGACTTTTCGCCCAAACACAGTTTGCGTGCAGGTATTCAAGGAGGAGTAATGAGCAAACATTTAGATATTTTCCAGCTAACATTCCCCGACCAGTTTACCAACGACGGATTTCAAGACAACGCCTCGGGCGATTTTGCCAACAAGCGGCTCAGAACTTATTTTGCAAGTATCTCAAGCGGAGTTTTATACTATTCGTCCAGTTTTTGGCTGGGCTTGGCTGCACATCACCTCAACGAGCCAAACCAGAGTTTCGTCACAACGAAAGGCAATGCGCAGCTTCCTGTAAAGCTTTCCGTACATTCAGGATTCAAGTTTTCAATAAACAAAAAATTGCTGCACGGCAAAATGCCCGAAAAAATAAAATATCTTACTCCCACGTTTTTATTCAAGCATCAGGGCTCATTCAATCAGCTAGACTTGGGAATATACTATACTTCAAAACCAGTTTTCATAGGTCTTTGGTACAGGGGAATTCCGTTTGTGAAAAGCAGTGAAAGTATTACCAATCGCGATGCGTTGGTAATACAAGGAGGTATTCGTTTCGACAAATTGAACATTGGCTATAGTTTCGACTATACCTTGTCGAAATTGTCGTCCTATGCAAGAGGCTCACATGAAATTTCATTGGGATATGTTTTTTGCGGAGGTTACAAAAAACCCAAACAGCGGCTTCAAAAATTGCCTTGTCCCGATTTTTACAACGACGAATTAGCGCGTTGAAAGTATTTCGCCTTTCCCATCCACTTTCTCGTTTTCCTTCAACAAGATCTTTTTCTTATCCTTTTTTATGATTGTCCCATCTGTCATCACTTTCGTTCCTTCTTTGGTGGTAATTTCTTTTTCGAGTTTTGTAGGTTTGCCATCTATCACCGACCACATTTTACCCATTTTCATGATATAATATTCATTGGGTAATTGGCCAGGAATTGGTCTTTTATCTATTGGAATAAGTTGCCCTTCGAAACTAATACGGTCGTTTTCTTTTAGTAAAAACTTACTCCCGTCTGACCGCAGCACCAAACCATCGGTTTTTACCACCATTTTGTTGTTGATATTATAGTCTTCTTTCAAAGTAGCGGGTTTGCCTTCCGTCACTATCCACATACGGCCGTGCAGCATTGTAAGATAGTTTTTGTCGGGATTCACGGTTTCTTCAGGTTTTTCGTCAGGCAATTCTTCGCCAGTGAGGGCAATTCGCTGTCCTTCGTGCAACAAAATTTTAGAGCCGTTTGGCTTCACCACTTGGCCTGTTTTCAATATTTTAGACCCATTTCCTAAGGTAATATCATTGGTTAAAAGAGATGATTCAGCGTCTTTGATAATGAAAACTTTGCCTTGTTTGAATGTAACATGGTCTAATACAAATCGACTTATTTTAGTTTTACCCGCATCGGAACAAGGCGTAGTGGCAAGCATCAATTTGCCATCCAAGCCCACTACATCCCCTTCTTTCAAAATAAGTTTTTGATTTTTTGAACCAGTTACCAGCACCCCTTTTACTGTAACCCTGGCAGAATCTACCACAAAATCTTCATTCAATGCCGACACTTTTCCGTCTTGAATTTTGTACACCAAACCCTCTTTTTTCACGATGCCATTGCTGAATAGTCCTTCGTTGTTTAGAAACAATTCGCCTTTGGAATTTAGCTTTTCACCGTTTTTCAAAGAAAAAGTTAGCCCTTCTTTCATGGTCACAAGACCTTTGTCGTTTACTTTCGTACCATTTGGAAAAAGGTATTCCCCGTCCACAATTGCCATTTTGTTATTGACCGCTTTTATGACGACACCGTCGCGCTTCAGCACATACGATTCTTGCGCCAAATTCTCTTCGGCATTTAGAAATATTTGACCATTCAAGGTCAATACCTCGTTTTCGGCTATCTGAATGTATTTATCTGATTTGCCCAGAAAATATTTCCCGTCGGCTGTGAGCCTGTTGGAATCTAGTATTGTTTTGTCTCCTTCAAAAGTCCGAAACTCGCTTGATAAAATTTCGAACATTTTGCCGTCTCTTCTTATGTAACCCGATAGCAGGCGCACTCGGTTTTGCAAAATGCCAAAAGAGCCGTTTTTAAGCATTATTTCCCCTTCACGAAGCTTGGTCTTCGAACCATTTCCGAATGTTACGTCTCCGTATCGGCTTATTTTGGTGCCGTTCGTAAATTCCATTTCGGTAAAAAGAGGGTTGGTATTCCCGTCTTTGTCCATTTTGTA
>JBIKRJ010000145.1:0-6233 GCA_044349205.1 Cytophagales bacterium
TAAATCTTGGTCGGGATAGTGAATGCCACATACATCGGTAAGAAACTGGTACTGAAGTTCGGGTTCCTGAAAAAGGAATTCCAAAATTTCGATGTTGATACTAGGGTCGGCCACTACGGTAAGCATACCATAAGGCTCGTCGTGGGCCAAAATTTTTTCGCCAAACTTGCTTTGCAGACGTTCTAGTAATAAGGTGTTTGAGATTTTTGACATGCCTATTATACAATCTCGTACTTAGCGAGCAATTTTTTATATTCTTCGGATTCGCGACGGCGCAACGATTCTTTTTTGGCCATTTCTTGAATTTGCATGAAACCGTCAATGATTTGTTCGGGGCGTGGTGGGCAACCTGGCACATACACATCTACTGGTACTACTTCGTCTATGCCTTGCAACACGCTGTAAGTGTCAAAAATGCCACCGCTTGAAGCACAAGCCCCTACCGCCATTACCCAGCGTGGTTCGGCCATTTGCTCGTACACTTGGCGTACCACAGGCCCCATTTTTTTAGCAATGGTGCCCATTACCATCAACACATCGGCTTGGCGAGGGGAGAAACTAAGACGCTCGGCACCAAAACGACCAAAATCATAGTGAGAACCCATCGTTGCCATAAATTCAATGCCACAACACGAAGTAGCAAAGGGAAGCGGCCACAACGAATTGGCTCTGGCAATTCCAATCACTTCGTCGAAAGAGGTAGCAAAGAATCCCGGACCTTCTACACCTGCTGGAGCTTTTACCGTTTTCATTTTTTCAATCCTTTTTATCTAACCTCTATAACCGCAAATAGTACCATTTAGTTAGTTACTATTCCCAATCTAGCGCCTTTCTTTTTATGACATAATAAAACCCTGCCAATAACATGGCCATGAATACCAACATTTCTATAAAACCCTCGTAACCCAATTCCCTGAAATTGACCGCCCATGGGTACATGAATATTACTTCCACATCAAACAACACAAACAAGATGGCCGTAAGGAAATATTTGATAGCAAATGGATTGCGCGCATTGCCTTGCGATTCTATGCCACATTCAAATACTTCTAATTTGTTTTCTGTCTTCTTTTTAGGGCCTGTAAGGTGGGTAGCCCCAATGGTCAAAACCACAAAACCTGCCGCAAAAACAAATTGAAGAAAGATGGGTAAATAATCAATGGGCAAATACTCTTTTTCCATAACCAGTTTAAAGGCATTAAAAGGCAAATGTAATGTTCGAATGACTCAAATACAAACGTGCAAGTGAATAAACAAGCTACTTGAAATATAAATGAGCAAGGTTATCTTGAAAATTGAAAATTGGAAGGATTTCAGTCAATTATTTGCAAGCCCTTCTGTAGTAGGCCATTCCCTTTCCTCGACAGTAAACGCATTTGCGTTTTTCTTGTCGCGTACCCTCGCACACAGGACATTCTACCACGCCCATGCCCTGGCAACGGCTACATGTAAAATAACGCTCGCCAAAACTGGTACTTTCTATATTCACTTTGTTGCCCTTGCACAAGTCGCAAATTATTTTGCCATACCCCTCGCATCGGGTACACGATTGAAATGCCAAACCCGAACCCCTACACTGGTGGCAAGTATCGCGCTGTACTTTTTCGCAATGTTTGGAAATTTGCGGATTGGTGACTTTTTCTATATCCAATTCCAATTGCAGCGATTGTAAATAGTACTCGCCTTCTTCGCCTTTCAATCGCACATATTTTTCGATAAAGGATTTGCTTTGGGTATATTTCTTTACTTCAAACAGGGTTTTGCCGTAGTGGTAGCAAATCTCGTCGGGCAGCAACACGTCCATTTTGAATATTTTCACAAACAACACTTCGGCTTGGGTGTATTTGCCCGCAAACATCAATTTTTTGGCTTGCTCGTAGTACAACCTTGCTTGGGTGGTGTCGGCCTTGTTGGTTTGAGCATTGGCCACTTGAACCAGGCAACAAAGCAAACCCATGAATAAAAGTTTTCGTATATGTGCTGTTTTTGACTTTTTCACGGGTTGTTTTGGTTGGCTAATGCGTCCAAGATACCAAAAAGTGCTGCTTTGGCAGGAAAAATAAAATGTTGTTGTTCCAGCATTTCACTTCCCGATTGTATGTACGTGTCTTCTTTCAATTCGTGCGCGCAGTAGGTCAGCATTTCTTCCGTACTTTTTAGATTGAATTCTAAATGGAATTGCAAACCTATTACCTTGTCATTGAACAAAAAACCTTGGTTGAGGCAAGCCCGACTTGTGGCTAAATGTAAAGCACCTTCAGGCATTTCAAAAGTTTCGCCATGCCAATGGAAGACAGTGATTTCTTTGGGAATATGCTGAAAAAGCGGGTGCAAACAAGCTTCTTCTCGCCACTGAATGGGAAACCAGCCTATTTCTTTATACGCATTGGGTTGCACTTTGCAACCAAGTACGTTGGCGATCATTTGCGCTCCCAAACAAATACCCAGCACTACTTTTCCTACTTCAATGGCCTGCTTCACAAATGCTTTTTCTGGCCGCAGCCACGGTAGTTCAGCCTCGTCGTTTACACTCATAGAACCACCCATCACGACCAACCAATCTACATCTTCCAACAGGGGAAGAGGCTCTCCTCTGTACAAATGAGTGGAAGTAATGGAAAAACCTTTTGCAATAGCCCATTCTTCCATAGCACCCAATCCTTCGAATGGTTCGTGCTGAAAATAATGTAGTCTAGGCGCGCACTCCATTTCAATTATAAAATTGAAAAAACTCAGTCTTCTAAAAAATAGAAATAATGTTCTCCTTGTTTTACAAAGCCTACCGAATCGAAAAGATGCTGGGCCGACTGGTTGCTGATACGCGACTCTATGACCAAGCCCATGGGAGCATTTTCCAAGGCTAATTCCTTGCTATTTTCTATCAATTTTTTGGCAACCCCCATTTTGCGAAAATCTTCGTGCACATACAAGTCGTGCAAAACCCAAAATTTTTTCAACGCCACCGACGAAAATGTCAAGTATAATTGGGTGAAACCTATTCCCATTTTTTTGCCATCCTTTTGTTCACAGGCCAAAAAAATAGCCGATTCTTGGTTAGCGAGCCTTTCGGCCAAATAAAGCGACGAGGCTTTTGGGTCGGAAGGCTGCTCATAAAACTGCCTGTATGCATCGAAAAGTGGAAGAATGAGCGGCAGGTGTTCTTCAGTAGCGCGAATTATATCCATTTACCAAAAGTATGAAATTTGGAAGAACTATTGAGCTTGTTTCTAAGGAAAATTGGACTAAACGAGGTAGCTTCAACAGAAAAACAAAAGGAAATATTTGGCTATTCAAACAAGATTTTTGTACTTGAACCAAGGACGATTTCTCTTTTAATAACTATGTACATTTTTTAAAAATCAAACCATGATAGACTTTATCGGTGACATACACGGGCATGCAAAAAAACTTGAAGAATTGCTCCAAAAATTGGGTTATACCCAAAAAAGTGGAGTGTATTCACACCCGCGCAACAAGGTATTGTTTGTTGGCGATTACATAGATAGGGGGCCCGAAATAAGGAAAACATTGAAGATAGTGAAGGCAATGACTGACAATGGAAATGCCATTGCGCTAATGGGTAACCACGAATACAATGCCCTTTGCTTTTATTACAAAAATCCCGACGGTGGACACCTCAGAAAACATACCATTAAAAACATAGTACAGCACTACAAAACGCTAAAACAATTTCAAAACAAAGAGAAAGAATACGAAATGTACATTGATTGGTTCAAAACATTGCCTTTGTTCTACGAAGGACCCCATTTTAGGGCCGTACACGCCTGCTGGGATACGCAACAAATTGCCCTACTAAGAAATAAACTGGTCAACGACAGACTAACCGAGGAACTTATAAAACAGTCCATAAACAAAAAAAGCGATTTGCACCTAGCACTTGAAGATACTTTGAAAGGCAAAGAAATGCCCATGCCCGAGGGGAAAAGTTTTACCGACAAAGACGGCACCAAACGAAAGGAAATACGAATAAAATGGTGGGAAGACCCTACCAAAATGACTTATAAGTCGATAAGCGTGGAACCTATCACTGGGCTACCCGACGAAAAAATCAATGTTTCAAATTTTGAAAAGCTCGATTTTTATACTGAAAACGAGAAAAAGGTGTTTTTTGGCCATTATTGGCTTAAAGGTGCTCCCTCTCTTTACAAGAAAAACATTTGTTGTTTAGACTACAGCATTGCGAAAGGTGGCAATTTGGTAGCCTATCGACTAGACGATGAAAACGAACTGAACCAGCAAAAGTTTGTGTATGTTTCGCACAAAAATGCTTGAAAATAAAGGCTTGGCTATTCTGCATCCCGTCTCAAAATGTTTTGTTGAAAAACACTTTTTTTCTGAAAAGAGTCAGCATTGGAGTATTTGCTAAATAGACTGTGAAAAATGCTGGGGTCGCTTTTTCGAATTTCATCAAAAGACACAAAGCGCACCTCGTGTATGATTTGAAGGTCGGGGTTCATCTCAGGGTCGGTACCTGTCATGAGTTCGCCCCCTATTATTTCTACTTCAAAAAAAAGTTCGACTGCGTGCAACGGGTGTTCGAAATATTCATTCACAAACAGCAATTCCTTTGTTTTGATAAGCAGCCCGGTTTCTTCCAAAAACTCGCGTTCAAGCGCTTCCTGAATGGTTTCTTCAAATCTTAGTCCGCCGCCGGGGGGTGTCCACAGGATTTTGTTCTCGCCCAACCCAGTGTGTTTTACGAGCAGAATACTATCGCCATTCAAAAAAATGCCACTGGCCCGCAGCCGTAAATGATGCCCAAAACGATCGTGAATTTCCTTCTGCCTCGCATCCATGAAAAACCAAATATGCGAAAGGTACGAAGTTTGGGTAAAATAAGCTTAGGAAAGCGTTTGCTTGGCCATGCGCATCAGATCATTGTATGCTGGCATATTTTGAAATTTGGCAAACGCTCTGTGTATTGCATCGGGGTATAAATCACCAAAAAAGTCCATGCACCATTTGTACAATTTTGCCGGTTCGTCTTTACTGAGGCTACCAACAGCTTTTTGTAGCTCTTTTTCGAAAAGACCTGCATCGAAGCTTACCTTCTGTAGAATTAATTTTGCGTATTCCAACATAATTGTCTGCGTTTAATTCAAAAGTGCAATTATTTAAACGCATAGTGCTATTTTTTGTTTGGAAAGATTTCCATTATTCACAGCAAATCTTGTTTTGCATTTTCAACCAGGAAAATTGTAATGCTGAAAATAGTATAGTTTTGTACTTCTAGAATTTAAAACAATGGATTTGAACATCTTTTTTCAAAATGCCAAAAGGGCTTCACGCGAGTTGAACCTGTTGGAAGATAAAACTGTAAACGCTGTTTTGGTACAACTTGCCGAAGCCACAATTGCCAATACTGTCTACATTTTGGCCGAAAACCAAAAAGATTTGGCACGCATGGACAAGTCTGATCCAAAGTATGACCGTCTTTTACTCTCCGAAAAACGCCTTCAAGACATTGCCAACGATATTTTGAATGTGAGCAAACTGCCCTCGCCTTTGGGAAAAACCATAGACGAGCGCACTCGCCCAAATGGATTGCACATTTCGCGCATTTCGGTGCCTTTAGGCGTGGTAGGTATCATATACGAAGCCCGTCCCAATGTGACATTCGATGTGTTTTCGCTTTGTCTAAAATCGGGAAATGTGTGCCTGCTGAAAGGAGGGAGCGATGCCGAATTTTCAAACATCGCCATTGCAAACGTGATACGCCAAGTGCTTAAGAAAAACGGCTTGAACGAGCATTTTGTGACCTTGCTTCCAGCAGACCGAAGCGCCACTGAAGCACTTTTGAATGCTGTGCAATATGTCGATGTGATAATCCCACGTGGCAGCCAAAACCTGATAAACTATGTGCGCGACCATTCGAAAGTGCCTGTAATAGAAACTGGAGCGGGTATTGTGCATGTGTATGTGGACGAGTCGGGCGATTTGGAAAAAGCTCAAAACATAGTGAACAATTCCAAAACCCGGCGAGTGAGCGTGTGCAACGCACTCGACTGCCTTATTATACATGAAAATATATTGAAGGATTTGGCCAAAATTGTTTCGCCTTTGAAAACCGCAAACGTCACGTTGTATGCCGACGAAGCCTCTTATCCTTTTTTGGTTGGCAAATATCCCGAAGAGCTTTTGCAACATGCCCAATCGGTACATTTCGGTACCGAATTTTTGGACTACAAAATGGCTATCAAAACGGTTAAAAA
>JBIKRJ010000146.1:0-6178 GCA_044349205.1 Cytophagales bacterium
ATAGGGTGCGGCAAACGTCACTTTTTTCTTACCATGCCCGGCATTAGTGAATCCAGTCATGAATAGATTTTCACCCGTAAGCAATCGTTTTCCTGCCGAAAACAACTTACCCAATAAGCCACTTTGCTGCGTGCTGCCGTCGCCAAAAATGGTTTGCATTTGGATGTCTTGTTCCATCATCATAAAACTACCCGGTTCGGCCATGACAGTCTCTTGCGGATCTAGCTCTATTTCTACGCATTGCATTTCGTGGCCGTAAATGCAATAATCAATTTCGTGGTTTTGTCTCATGTCTTTTGGTTATTAGATTTTCAAAATTACAAAGCGTGGTGGTTATTCCGCGTTCAGTGCTTGCCAAATCATCTCTTTCAGATGTTCGATACCCTGGTTGGCAACAGCCGAAATGAACACATAGGGAATGTCTTTCGGTATTTTTTTCTCAAGTTTCTTCAAAGCCGAAGCATCAAGTATATCTGTTTTAGAAATGGCGAGCAATCGTTTTTTATGCAACAATTCGGGATTGTATTGCTGCAATTCCCCTAGCAAGATTTTATATTCTTTTTGGATGTTTTCGCTACTGGCGGGTATTAAAAACAACAAAATCGAGTTTCGTTCTATATGGCGCAAAAAACGGATGCCAAGCCCTTTTCCGTCGGCGGCGCCTTCTATGATACCGGGTATGTCGGCCATCACAAAAGACTTGAAGCCTTTGTAAGAAACCACGCCAAGGTTGGGCACAAGCGTGGTAAAAGGATAATCGGCTATTTCGGGCTTGGCCGCCGACACTGCTGAAAGCAAGGTCGATTTGCCTGCATTAGGAAAGCCCACCAAGCCCACATCGGCCAAAAGTTTCAGTTCCAAAACCAACCATTCTTCCACACCGGACTCGCCAGGCTGGGCGTAGTGGGGTGCCTGTTGTATCGAATTTTTAAAATGGTTGTTGCCCAAGCCACCTCGCCCCCCTTTGGCGGCTATTACTTCCTGACCGTGTTCGGTAATTTCTGCTCTTATTTCGCCCGTTTCGGGGTCGCGCAATACGGTGCCCAATGGTACTTCCAAAATTTCGTCTTTTCCTTGGCGACCCGTCTGGTTGTTTTCGCCTCCTTTTTTGCCTGGTTCGGCAATCACATGCTTGCGATATTTAAGGTGTAGCAGTGTCCACAGCTGCGAGTTGCCGCGCAAAATGATGTGACCTCCACGACCACCGTCGCCACCGTCGGGCCCACCGTTGGGCAAACCTTTGGCACGAAAAAAATGAAGGCTGCCCGCCCCCCCAGCTCCCGAACGGAAACATATTTTGACAAAATCGATGAAATTGGAATTGGCCATTTTAAAAGTTAAAGTATCGGCAATCGCTTGGCATGCAAACAATTGCGGACATGTGAGAGGGTTAATAATCCCAAGAACCCAGTTTGGTTTTTATTGTCAATTTTTTCTTGTCGGCAGGTTCGACCTTTCCAATAATTTGAGCCTCAATCCCAAATTTTTCGGAAATTTTAATCATTTCTTGAGCAGAATCGCCGTCGGTGTATATTTCCAAACGGTGCCCCATGTTGAAAACCCGATACATTTCTTTCCAATCGGTGCCGCTTTCTTTTTGAATGAGTGCAAAAAGAGGGGGAATGTCAAAAAGGTTGTCTTTGACCACGTGCACATTGTCTGCAAAATGCAAAACTTTGGTTTGGCCACCACCGCTGCAATGCACCATGCCCCCTATTTTCGCTCTGAAATTTTCAAGTATTTCTTTTACCAAAGGGGCATAGGTACGGGTAGGCGATAGGACGAGTTTGCCTGCATTGGTTGATAGTTGACGGTTGACAGCTGAAGGTGTAGGAATTTTGTCAGTCAAAAGTTTGGAGCCTGAATACACCAATTCTTTGGGAACATTTGGGTCAAAACTTTCGGGATACTTTTCGGCCAATATTTTGGAAAAAACATCATGCCTTGCCGAAGTAAGGCCGTTGCTGCCCATACCACCATTGTACTCTTTTTCATATATTGATTGTCCAAAAGAGGCAAAACCTACTATAACGTTGCCTGCTTTTATCCCCTCATTTTTAATGATGTCGCTTCTGCGCATACGTGCCGTGACCGTGCTATCTACGATGATGGTACGTACCAAATCGCCCACATCGGCTGTTTCGCCGCCCGTACTGTAAATGCCTATGCCATGGCTTCTTAGCATCTCCAATACTTCTTCCGTGCCTTCAATAATGGCTTTAATTACCTCGCCCGGAATTAGGTTTTTGTTGCGACCAATGGTGGATGAAAGCAAGATGTTGTCGGTAACTCCTACGCATAGCAGGTCGTCGGTATTCATCACAATGGCATCTTGAGCAATTCCTCTCCACACCGAAAGGTCGCCTGTTTCGCGCCAATACAAATAAGCCAAAGAAGACTTGGTGCCCGCCCCATCGGCATGCATAATGTTGCACCAAGCGGGATCACCGCCCAAAATATCGGGAATTACCTTGCAAAATGCTTTCGGAAAAAGGCCTTTGTCCACTTGGGCAATGGCCTTGTGTACATCTTCTTTTTGGGAGGAAACTCCTCTTAGGGCGTAACGATCCATTTTTTAATTAATAGTTAATAATTAATAGTAACAAGAACTTTGACTTTGTTTAACTCTGTCTTAAACAGAGAGAGGAAGTTATGTCTTGCTACTAAATACTTACTACTTGATATTTACAGTATATATCTGCTCAAATCTTTGTCTTTTACCAGTACGCCAAGGCGTTCCTGCACCATTGTTTTGTTCACAATAATTTTGTCGCCCTCAGGTCGGTTTTCGGGTATTTGGTATAAAAACTCGTTTAGCAGCTGGCTTACCACTGTTTGCAACCTGCGGGCTCCTATGTTTTCAATTTCGGCGTTTACGTTGTAGGCAATTTCGGCCATTTCGTGCAATGCCTCGTCTTCAAACTCCAAGGTTACTCCTTCGGTTTCAAAAAGGGATTCATACTGCTTGGTAAGGGAGTTTTTGGGCGTTTTCAGAATTTGATAAAAATTCTCTTTCGTCAGTTTTTCCAACTCCACGCGTATGGGAAAACGACCTTGAAGTTCGGGAATAAGGTCGGAGGGTTTGGAGAAGTGAAAAGCACCTGCAGCAATGAACAAAATATGGTCGGTATTCACCACGCCGTATTTTGTGTTTACTGAAGAGCCCTCTACGATGGGAAGCAAGTCGCGCTGCACCCCTTCTCGGCTTACATCGGCACCACCGCCAGCCTTGTTCGAACGGGCAATTTTGTCTATTTCGTCTATGAAAATGATGCCCAAGTTTTCGGTTTTCCACACGGCTTCTTCCTTTACCTCGTCCATGTCGATGAGCTTGGTGCTTTCTTCTTCCAACAAAATTTTGCGCGCTTCTTCAATAGTCACCTTGCGTTTGCGCTTGTTTTGGGGCAGCATGCCCGATATCATCTCCTGAATGTTCATCATGGAGTTTTCGTCCATGGGGCTTGGGCCTATCACGCCCACATTGGCAGAGGGACTTTGGGGCACATTGATTTCTATTTTTCTTTGTTCAAGCTCGCCATTGCGCAACTTTTCCCTGAAGCGTTCACGGGTTTTGTTGTTCAGCTCTACATCTTCCTCGTTCTGTTCGTTCGACATGCCAAAGGTGATGGCCGATTGCTTTGTAGTTTGTTTGATAGGTGGAATGAGCGATTCGAGGATAATGTCTTCGATGATAAGCATCGCCTTTTCCTTCACTTCTTCCTTTTTCCTTTTCTTCACCATGTTCACGGCCTGCATGGTCAAGTCGCGTACCATGCTTTCTACATCGCGGCCTACATAGCCCACTTCCGTAAATTTTGAGGCTTCGACTTTGGTAAAAGGTGCGTCGGCTAGTTTCGCTAGTCGGCGGGCAATTTCTGTCTTTCCCACTCCCGTAGCCCCTATCATCAAAATATTGTTGGGCACAATTTCCTTGCGCATGTCTTCGGCGGCATTCATTCGGCGCCAGCGGTTGCGCAGGGCTATGGCCACATTTTTCTTTGCCTCGTGCTGGCCAATGATGTATTTGTCCAGCTCGGCGACAATTTCTTGGGGTGTAAGGTGTTGGGCAATCTTTTCTACCATTATTTCTGTTGTTTTTCGCTTTTGAATCCTGTTCCCATGTCCACGTTTAGTGTAAAAATATTCATGCCACCAGCCCTGTGTACAATGGTGTGGGCATAACTGGCCTGAAAACGGTCCCAGCGCACTGCACCGCCCAAACTAAGGCCTGCCGAACTGATGGCATCGGTCAGACTTAACTCGCGGCTCATCATGTAGTTGTAACCCAACTGAAAGCGCAAAAACTTAACCGGCGTAACTTCCATGGCCAATATCATGTGACGAAACAGGCGCTCCCAGTTGTTTATTGTTTTAGGAATTGATTTGCCATTATTGTCTACTTTGTTCGAAAAATTGGGGTCGTTGTAAGCAACATCCCAACGGTTTAGGGTGTGGGCAGTAAGGGAAAGACGAAGAGGCGCGTGCTCAAATTTGTATGAAATACCCATTTGCACATTGAATGGCAAACTATCGGACGAGGTGCTGGTGTAGCTTTTGTACACTCGCCCAAGGTTTTTTACGGCAAGGCCAATGGTAAAAGGGTGCTCGGGGTGGGTAAACAAGGCTCCAGCATCCACTGCCCAAGCACGGGCACGATACGAAGCCAATTCTGAACCCAAAAATTTGGCATTGGCTCCCAGCGTTATCGTACCTATGGTATAGCTTTTGCCCAAGGTAAAGGCATAATCGCTCGACCTGAATGTGCGCAGAAAGGTTGCATCTTCCGAACGTTCGTCCAAAGTACCGTAGTCCAAATATTTGAAACCGACCGCAAAGGGGCCTAATTTTCCCACTTCGGCAGCCACAGCCAGTGAATACATTTTCACGTTTGCCACATAGGGCAAATAGCTTACAGAAGCCACTTTGTGCATTTGGTCATTCAACAAGGCGGGATTGGCCAAAAACATAGCGGGGTCTTTGCTTTTTACCGACACATTTTGCCCACCCCAAGCCGCCAATTCGGCATTGGCCGGTACGTTCAGAAACTCGAACATAGCTCGACCGCCAGTAACTTGGGCATACACGGAAAAGGTAAACAAAAGTGCCGTGGCAAAGGCAATATTTCTCATCAAAGCAAGAATGTGTTCGAAATGAACGTGTGAAGTTACGGCTTTTGTATCTTTAAGGTCGAAAAATCTCTAATTTATGTTTTAACAAATTCACAAAAAACTTCCATCTTTCCTTCTTCAATTTACCTTTACACTCGTATTTCTACCCGATATGTTCGAACTTTTCGAATCGAAAAAGACCAAACAAGTCAAAAACCACCTTCGCAACTTGGTCATTTTGGGGGCTAGCGACGGCCATTTGCAGCAGGCCGAAAAAGAAATTATTGTGAAAATAGGGTTGCGACATGGCCTAAAACAACCCGCTATCGAAAAAATTATTGCCAATCCGGGGCACAAGCACCTGCCTTTGGCCAAAACCGACGAGGATCGATTTCAACAAGTGTATGATATTGTCGAAATGACACTCTCTGACGGTATCGCCGACGAAACCGAATTGCATTTTTGTGTAGAAATGGCCGAAAAGTTGGGTTTCCGAAAATCGGCGGTAGGCCTTTTGATACGCAAAATCTCGTTGAGTATTACAGAAGGTACAGACAGGGAAACGATTAAAAAAGAAGTCATACCCTTTCTGGCTTCACAGGCTTTGTAAAATTGCGAGAATTGAATTGCTCATGAAACGATTGATGTTGTGTATGGTTTTGCTGGTTTCTGCCCTCTGTAGCAAGGGGCAGCTGCCTGTATATTCCCTTTACCATACCAACCCTTTGCCCGTAAATCCGGCTCTGGCCGGTTCGGCACACCAACTTAGGTCTGGGCTCAATTTCCGAAACCAATGGTCGAACTACAACAACCCTATCGTGGGCTATTCTGTTTTTGTCGACCATTTTATTGCCCCCATTCGCTCGGGTATAGGTGCATCGGTCTATTCCGACGTGTCGGGAAACAACAATTTTCGTTCTACCCAAATTGGGCTTTACTACTCGCATACGGTCAAACTAACCAAAAAAACTTTTCTGAAAGTAGGACTCCAACCAGCCCTCGGAATGGTAGGATATAGTGGCAATGGTTTGCTTTTCAACGACCAGCTTTCCTCTACCGGCAATACCGGC
>JBIKRJ010000011.1:0-22588 GCA_044349205.1 Cytophagales bacterium
CATAAATTGGGATAAGCAATACATTGATTGAAATATTTAGGGGCAAAGCTAGAAACATAATGTTTCTGAATTTTTTTTCCATTCCTATCATTGGCATTACGGTTTCAGGAGCACCCATCGCACTATTAACCAACTGTCCTGCAGATACTATCAAAAGCGCATAATATGCCTCATCCATTCCAGAACCAAACAAATTCAGAATAAACTTGCCAAAAATCATAAAACACAAAAAAAAGCCCAAACCTGGAAGAAACATTCTCTGATTCATAATCTTCAAACTTGCAGCTATTCCATTGTGGTCCAATCTAGCATAATGAGTCGAAAATGTACTCGCCATTGACAAAGAAACAAACATTCTACCTATCACCACCAAATAAGAAATTTTCAACACAATAGAATAAACCCCAACTTGGTAGTTGTTTGTCATTAATTCCAAAATAAAGACATCGCAAAATCCCAACAACATAATGAAAAAACTTCCCACAAACAGGTTTGGGATAACAGATTTGTAATTTTTTAAAGAATCAGAAATATATTCAACCCCCCTGAAAGAGCGGAATACAAAATACCACGATATTATAAGGGTGATGTAGGTAGCAACTGAATAAGCCAAGAAAAAATTTTGCAGAAAAACATCAAGAATAATGGTAAAAGAAGGGATTAGCACACTTTGCAATAAAAAAAAGAGACTGTTTTTCCCAATTCCTCTTAGGTACTCATAATTTAAAGAAATAATTACAGAAGGAGTAAGAACCACTCCAGTATTGAACACATTTTTGGAAAAGTTTAAATCTTTTCCAAAAGCAAAACCTATCTTATCCCAAGTCAAAAGAAGAATTGCTGAAACAAATAGCGCCAAAAGTGAACAAGTTATCAGAATATTTACGTATAAACCAAATGTTTTGGGTCTGTTTTTTCTTTCTTCGTTTATTGAAGATATTTTGACAAGCAATGAATCACAACCAAATTTTAGTATCAAAGACAAGAAAAATGTCATGACGAACACAATAGTGTATGAACCTGACATCTCAATGCCATGCGTTTTAGCTATATAAAAGGTCAGAAAAAAATTGAGGAAAATGCCAAGTCCCCTTACAATAAGTGGGAAAAACATTCCATTTTTAGAGATGTTTGCTATTTTATTTTTAAAACTAAAACTCACCTTTCAACCCAATAAAACGTCCAAATGACTCTTAGCTGATTTTTCCCATGTGAACTCAGAAATTCTCTTTTTTCCTTCAGATATAGTTTTTTCTTTTTTAGTGGGATTTTCAATTGCTTGATTCATCATAGCTGCCATATCCTGAACATTACTTGGATTAAAATAAAAGGCGCCTTCTCCTCCAATCTCGGGCAAGCAAGATGTGTTGGAGCAAACCATGAGTTTAGAATAGTACCATGCTTCTAAAATTGGGAATCCAAAACCCTCGGAAAAAGAAGGATAAATCACAAAATGGCAGTTGTTGTATAACCAATCCAACTCCTCGTTAGTAGGCCTACTTATCAAAACCACACTATTTTGTAGCCCTTTTTGAGCAACATATTCAGAAGTATTAAAAAAACGCTCAATCTGATTTCCAGCCAAAACTAATTTAAAGCCCATTGAGAAAGCTCGTGATGAGGCATACGCATCAATCATGTTCTGTATATTTTTATGAGGTCTGTTATTACCCACATACAAAATATATTCATCAGAACACAAACCAAACATTTTCTTCTCTTGTATGAAGCTTTTGGTTGAAAAAGGAGAAAAACCATGGTAAATTCTATGTATCTTTTCCTTGTTCACTATAGTATGGTTTGCCAAATCGATTTTTACATAGTCTGAAAAAACAATGACCTTGTCATAAACTAATCCAGCTAAATTGATAGATAATTTAGCATACAAAATTGCGTGCAATCTATCGGTAGCAGCTTTAGAACTAAAAAAATAGTGGTTCATGTCATGAACTGCAAAAACACATTTTTTGGCAACCCTATTCATTGGTGGGTCGATAAAAGGATTGTAATAAACACTTGAAGATGTCTTTTTAATAATATCTCGAATGACCCTTGCCTGATTAAATAGATTGACTTTAGTGCCAAGATTGCAAAATTCCAATTTTTCGGGATGTACAATTTGATGAATTGGAAATTTATCTGTCCCAATTAAAACCAATTTGCAATTTTTAGAATCTAAATGATTGATAAGGTGTATCACATAACGCCCAAGTCCATCTGTAATTTGACTAATATGCCTGACGTCAATTGCGATTTTATTATTCATTCTACAAAAGTAATCAGAATGCATATATTTGCCTTCAAAAGCAAGTAGCTTTCGGATTACTAATTTTCAACTTGAAACACACCTATTTGCTGTTCAATTTTCAATTAATTTTGAAATCTTTTACTCTATTTTAACTGAATTACTAAATCATAATCAATGTCCCAATTAAATTATACCCACAAAGAAATTGACGTAGAGGGGCATATTACGTTGGATGTCATATCTAAAGCTGATAAACTGAACCGGTGGATGTACGACACCATACGTCCTTACTGCAATGGCAACATTCTTGAAATTGGAAGTGGCATTGGCAATATCTCTCAGTTTTTTATTGCCGAAGGTACGCATATTACGCTTTCTGACATTCGAACTAACTATTGCGACATTTTAAAAACCAAGTTCAAAAACAGCTCTGTTGTAGTACTCAATTTGGTCGATGCCGATTTTGACGAAAAATATGCCCACCTGTTCGAGACTTTCGATTCGGTGTTTGCCCTAAATGTGGTGGAACATATTGAAAACGATGTTTTGGCACTTGCAAACATCAAAAAACTTCTGAAAAAGAACGGGAAGGCAGTTATTCTAGTTCCGGCATATCAGTCCCTCTACAATCAGTTTGATGTGGAATTGGAACATTATCGCCGTTATACGCTCTCTTCTTTGCGTGCTGTTTTCGAAAAAACTTCCTATGCTGTAGAAAAAAGCTGGCATTTCAACTTTATTGGGATTTTTGGATGGTTTGTTTCTGGAAAATTATTGGGTAAGAAAACAATTCCTGAAGGACAAATGTCTTTTTACAATACTTTGGTACCTGTTTTCAGACTAATCGACAGGTGCGTTTTCAATCTTATGGGATTGTCGGCGATTACGGTGGGTGTAAAAAAGTAGTGCACTACTTCACCCAATCCAAATTTACTTCATTGGCCAAATTCGCCCTTGTTTTATACAAAGAAAGGTTATTAAGCGTTGTATGGGCAATTTCGTGCAAAGCCGTTTCGGTAAGGAAGGCCTGATGGGCTGTAATAAGCACATTGGGGAAGGTAAGCAAGCGCAAGATTAAATCGTCTTGAATGACGGATTCCGACAAATCTTTGAAAAAAAGTTTGTCTTCGTACTCGTACACATCTATTGCCAAATACCCTATTTGTTTCTTTTTCAATGCCTCGATGATGGCTTGTGTGTCGATGAGCGCTCCCCTGCCTGTGTTTACAATCATTACATGTGGCTTCATGCGCCGAACCGATTCTTTGTTGATAATGTGCTTGGTAGCAGGATTCAGCGGGCAGTGCAGCGACACGATATCCGATTCTGCAAAAAGTTGTGGTAAGCTGGTGTACTCTACTCCTGCATTGACCAATACTTGATTGGGCGTGGGGTCGTAGGCCAAAACTTTGCAACCAAAGCCCTGCATGATATTTGCAAATACAGTGCCGATATTCCCTGTGCCAATTATCCCTACAACCTTGCTATGTAATTCGAAACCCGTGAGACCTTCCAAAGAAAAGTTGCCTTCTTTAACGCGATTGTAGGCCTTGTGTATTTTTCTTGAAAGGGCAAGTACAAGACCTACAGCATGTTCGGCAACTGAATGGGGCGAGTAAGCGGGCACGCGCACTACTTTCATGCCCAATTGGGCAGCCGCTGCAAGGTCTACATTGTTGAAACCAGCGCAACGCAAGGCTACTATTTTTATGCCTAGCTGGTGCAAGCCTGTCAATACTTCAGCATCCAATTTGTCGTTCACAAACACGCACACTGCCTCGCAACCTTTGGCCAATGCATAGGTTTCTTTGGCAAGACTAGCTTCAAGATAGACAATGTGATAGTTGAAATGCTTGTTGGCTTCGTCAAAAAATGTTTTATCGTACGATTTGGCACTAAAGAAAGCGATTTTCATTTTCTTTTATAATTGAGATGTAAAGTTAAAATCATCGACCGCCAAGATGGCAAACATCAAAAATATATACAAGTACAAAAGGCTGCCCAAAATGGACAGCCTTTTGTCATAATCTTTGTTTCTTAAATTTAGCGATTTATCAACAACGTCTTGCTGGTAATTTTACCGCCATTGTTTACCGTAACAATGTACATTCCGTTACTGAAATTCGAGGTTTCGAATGTAACCGTTTGATCATTGGCAGCTTGGGTAGCCAAGGTAGTGCCCATAGCGTTTTGAATGCTCACTACGGTGTTGGCAAAATTTTGGCTAGTGTACACTTGCACTTTGTCGGTAGCAGGGTTGGGGTATACCACAATTGCTTCAACTATAGACACTTCTAGCTCATTTTCATAGCTGGTAAGTATTGAGCAATTAACTAGATCCAAACTACCAAGCCTAGGATGGGCAAAACAAGCACCCTGTCTTGATAATAGAGGTGCATCGCTCTTCAAGGTGAAATCGCTGTTGGCAAACGATATCTGGTTCACGTTGGCAGATGCCACGTCTGGTATACCGCTGGCCAGTTCGAAAGCGGGTTTTACTAGACCAATCGAATCGCTCACCGTGGTAGTCTTGTTCAATGTAGCACCCGCAGTGGCTCCCCAACCTGATGATGGACCGTTAGACAACCATGTACTAGCTGAAAAAGTAAAACCTGTTGGCAATGAATTGGCCGAAATGTATGAACCGGTCGCGTTGGCCAACGTCGTATTGCGAACCACCAAACTGTCGGATGCCGCCTTGGTAGCCGTGCTCGGCGACAAATTGGCACGGTTATTCAAAATCAATGATTTAGGATAGCCAAACGCCACACTGTTAAACAGGTTCGTCGCCACCGAAGTACGCAGTTCCATCGCGTTGTTGAACCTCGCTGCCGCCTCTGCATTCAAAGCATTGGCAGTAGAAGCAGTTGTACCACTTAGCAAGGGTCCTACTAAGGTCACGTTAGACAAGGTAGGCGATGTGACTGGCAATGGATTATTGACACCCGGATTCACCGCAGGAGTAGATGATCCCAAGTTCGTGTTGTTGTCGTGCTCGAATCCATTTGACTGTCCGTTAGAAGCCGTCTCGTAAATACCAGGGTGGCGTACGCCCAAGAAAAACTGTCCGAAACCTTTGTATCCTTCGTCCATGTCGAAATCGTCGTCAGTGCCGGCCAACGCTACCAAGTGCTTGGCATTCACCGTGCCGCCAAACCACTCGAAACTATCGTCCTGACCAAAGCTACACTGTACATAGTCGATGGTAGTACCACGGCCTACCGCAGCCAAGGTTAGGGAGTTCAGCTCTTGGTTTATCGCGTAGGCGTAACCGGCGTACTCAATACGCACATATTTCAACGTACCAGAATTGTCGTTGTCGTCTGGCGTTGAAGAACCGTAATCGGCTAGTCTGTCATTGGTCAATGCCTCAAAAGGACGACCTGACTGATTGGAATTGGTCAAAGGGGCATTGATTGTCGCCTTGCCACAAAGCATGATACCAGCCCAATCGCCACGAGACCTGTTGCCCACTTCCCTTTCAGAGGTGAAAACGATGGGTTCCAGCGCAGTACCCTCGGCCACTAGCTTGCCGCCTTTCGCCACTATCAGGGCACCTATCAAAGAACCCGTATTCTTACCCCTTATCACCGTGCCTTTCTCTATGGTCAGAGTGGCACCGCCCAACACGTGCACAGGGCCTTCCAAATAATATACATTGGCATTGCTCCAAGTGGTGTTTGCAGAAATATCCGAATTGACCACCACGGGTGTTTTGGCAGGTCCAGTGTAGCTGGCGTCGCCGGGATAAGCGGTCTGGTTGGGGGCAAAATTAGCCCATGGCTTCGTCCAGTCGGCAGACGAACCAACTCCAAAAGCACCCCTGTAGGATACCTTCTCGAAAAAATCGGCAGGATTCTGGGCATACCCAAGTATGCTAAAACCAACCAAAATAGTTGCTAATAAGTAAGTTTTTTTCATGATTTTAGTGTTTTAAACTGGGAGTAAAACTACTGAAGCGAGTTTACTCGATAGTGAACTTGATTTTATGAAATCGTTATAAACTCGAACCCAATGTTACGAAATGGTTTATAAATTGGGGGGGGGGTTAGTACGTGAACGTCAAACCGAAATTGACACTATAACCCCTAGTATAGCCAAAAGGCACAATGTCGCTGCTGTCGTACTTTCCATTGTCGTTCCTGTCTTGGTAAAAAACCAATTTTTGAGCTAGCAAGTCGCCAATGGTCATTTTGGCTTGCAGATATTTGCCTATTCCTTTCGATACTGAAAAATCGAGCACTGTTCTCGGATTTTCCCATATCAACAAAAACTTCTCTACGTCCACAAAAGCTATCCTACGACCAATGCGGTTTACTGCAAACGTAAGGTCTAGTTTTGAATCTGGGTTTGAATAGGTAACTCCGGCATTGAACACATAGGGCGATTGACCTTGCAATGGGCGTTCTTTGACAACAGAGTTGTCTTCCGATTTCGACAAATCGACTTTTGAACGAATAAGCGTGACATTGCTGAAAAAGGTAAAATTGGAAAAACGCTTTGTTCTGAGCAGGCTATCCAGAATAGAAAGAGAGGTTCTGGCTTCTAATTCCACACCATAAGTTTCCGCCGATTTTGCATTTTGGTAGCTAAACCTTCTGATGCCTGTACCACCCACATTGGTATTTTCGATGGGGTTCTCAAATTTCTTGTAAAAAGGATTGATGGAAAAAAACTGACCTGGAGCAGGAAAAATCTCATATTTCAAATCAAAATTGTCGATTTTGGCTCTGACCAACCTGTCGTTACCTACAATTTCGGCATTTAGGTTGGGGTCGTAGAATACAAAAGGCATAAACTCCCGAAATTCAGGACGGGAAACAGTACGTGAATACCCAAAACGCACATTGGCCATTTCGGCAATGGAGTAAATTAGATTGGCCGAGGGCAAATAATCAGTTACTGTTACGGTAGTATCAATTTTTCCTCTATCGTTCCTAGACACTATACGCTGACTATACTTTTCGGCACGCCCACCCCATATTACTCTAAATTTGGAGGTTATTGAATTTTCGAACATAAAGAAAGGCGCTAACAAGGTTGCATTGGCCTGATACTTGTCCCTAGGCAAAGTGGTTTCACGCAAAAAGAGTCCTGAACCGTCAGGTCTGAAGTTACTTTCAGCAAACAACTCGCCTGATGATTTTTGGAACAAAGATCTATTGTTGATTGAAGGCATTGACATGTTTTCATCGAAGGAATATAAAAATGTGCGTGCGCTAAACCAGCGGTCTCGCCATTGGTGTAAAGCACCAAATTTCAGTTCCGACTTGTGCAAAAACTTGAAAGGAACGGTAACATCGTAAGCCGCGCTATAGTTTTTTTCATAAAGTTTTGAAAAAAACTTTCCTGCAATATTAGGATCGTAGGTTCCATTCTTATTTTGAATGTTAGCAACTGATTTGGTTGTATCCCATTTTGCAGCGACGACAATCTCTTCACCAGTGATAGGATCTACACCTATTCCCTCGGGTGTAAAAGTAATGTTTCGGTTGTATTGCAACCTAGAAAGGTTGGGGACAGAACGGGTAATGTCGGTATAGCCGAGGTTGTATTTGAATTTAATGTTTCGCTTTTCGCCCCCTATTACGTGCTCGTTGTTCAGCTGAGCAGAATACATTCGGCTAGATTGGTACCAAAAAGAGTAATCCCTTGACTCTTGTATATTGGTTGCATCGTCTCTCACATCTTTTCCCTCGCGCAATACTGTCTGGTCTTCTGCATTCAAGGTTAATAATTGTTTTAGGCTAAGTTTTGAATGAAGGCCTATTCTGTAGGAAAGGTTGAACATGGCACCGCTCAACACACTTCTTTTATAATTATTTCCAACAAATTTCTGATAATCGGCAAATGGTGCATTGGGATTGTCGCGATTCAAGGAAGCCCTGGTTTGGCTGAAAGGAGTATTGCGCAATTGGTTACTGTAGGTTCCTGCCAACAATAGCCCAAAAGGGTTGCCCGCCACATTTATTCTTCTGGCTATACCTGCTTGAGCCGAAAAATTGTAGTTGGCCGCATTGACTGGCACAGCGGTATAGTTGTTGTTGAAACCCATAGTTTCTTTGGCCATGATTTGAGTTTGCGTAAGCTCGTAGGCTTTTGTGTTCAACAATTCTTTGTCGGTTACATAAGGTATGGCACGGGCTCCGTTGTCGTAACCAAGCCAATCGGTGCTGCTACGCACAGGAGTTTTGACAAAAAACTGATTGGAGGTAAGTGAGTGATACCCTACCGAAGCCGTGGCATACACTTGATTTTCATTCGGTATATCTTTGGTGTTTATTTGCACAAAACCGCCAGCAAAATCGCCTGGCAAATCGGGAGTGGCCGTTTTCACAATTTTCATGTTGTCCAACATGTTGGCTGGAATGAAATCGAGTGAAAAAGCTTTCCTATCTGATTCGGAACTTGGAAGTGGTGCGCCATTTATAAATGCCAAATTGTACCTATCGGGCAAACCGCGAATAATAGCATATTTATCGTCGACCAAGCTGGCGCCACTTATTCTTTTCACCACATCGGCAGTACTGCGGTCGGGTGTTTTCTTAATCAAATCGGCAGAAACCCCACTAGATACCGAAACAGCATTTTTCTGATCCAACAAAAGCGTTTGACTAGTTTCTTTGTTTTTTTCGCCTATGATCACTACCTCTTCCATCTCATTCACAGCCTGTTCCAGTGTCACATTCAAAGTGACCAGTTCACCCGATTTGACTACGATACCTGGAATTTTTTTGGTCGTAAATCCTAAATAGTAGAAAATGAGCGTGTAGGTACCCTCTGGCAATTGAATGAAATAGTTGCCGTCCAAATCGGAAATAGCCCCTTGGCTCGAGCCTTCAATTCCTATCGACACTCCAATAAGTTCTTCCGAGGTTTCAGCATCTTCAATTTTTCCAGCGATTTTTCCTTTTACTTGCCCAAAGAGAACTGAGGCAGAGAATGTGAGAAGGATAGTTAGATAAAGTGCAAATTTACGTAATGTGGAGTTTTGCATTATTTCAGTTTGGGCGCAAAAATAGGCAACTGAAATCCGAAGCGCGACAGCCCTGTGTTAAGGAAACTTTATGTAATTGCTAAGATTGTTGTTTTAATGTTAATAATTAAAAAGTAAGGGTATTTACTTATAAAAACTATTTTAGAAATTTTGAAAGCTTTTTTTTAACTTGATACTATGGTTTCACTACGTTACACCACAATAGATACAGCGAAAATGGCAAGTACTATTTGCCATAGTCAGCCAACCGCTGAAATTCTACTTTGCAAAGTGAAAACACGAATAGACACTTTCCATACCAAACAAAACAAACAAAGCCATGAAAAAAATAGCCATCGTATTCGCCCTTTTCCTCTCAATAAACGTCTCTTTCGCCCAAAATGTGCAATGGGCTTTCAGAGTACTCGATTGTTCATCACAAAAAGAATTGAAAGCCTATTCTGCCAAACAAGTGCTGGGCAAACCCAATGTGCTGCCGGGTAGCGGAGAAAACGCCAATGCTTGGCAACCAAAAGGCAACCGAAAAGAAGATTTTATAAAAGTAGGTTTCATAATGCCCATAAAACCCAAGCAAATAGTGGTGGCCGAATCTTTCAATCCAGGATACATAAAAAAAGTATTGGTGTACGATGCCGATGGAAATGAAACCGAACTTACTTCTTACCAAGCCAAAACACCAAAAAATCTGAGCCGTCTGCTTTCAATCCCCACCAGAGACATCGATTTTTTTGTGTTGGCAGTAAAAATTGTGTTGAAACCCGAAAACAACCTACCTGTGGGCATCGATGCCATTGGGATATCGGAATCGGAAAGGCACATTGAAATAAAATTGAACGAGGCCGACCTCGTAAAATCTAACATGGTGGTGACCAAGCTGGATAAAAACGTAAACAGCGTTTATTCCGAATTTGGTCCTTTGCTTTCGCCCGACGGCAAAACTTTGTATTTCAGCCGAAGATACGACCCAAACAACCTTGGTGGGACAAAAGACCTGGAAGATATTTGGTATTCGGAATGGAATGAGGAAACTCAAAAATGGGACGAAGCCAAAAATATGGGTGTCCCATTGAACAACAAAGAACCAAATTTCATCAACTCCATCTCTCCCGACGGCAATACTATTTTATTGGGCAATTCGTATTTGCCCAACGGCAAAATGAGTGGCGGCACTTCAATAAGTTACCGCAATGCCTCGGGCTGGTCGTTTCCGAAAAGACTTGAAATAGAAGAAGAGGAAAACTTGAATGAAAAGACAAGTTTTTTTCTTTCCAACAGCCAAAAAGTTTTAATAATGTCGGTAGAGCGCAGAAAAGAAAACTATGGCAACCGAGACCTGTATGTAAGTTTCATGAAAGATGACAGTACCTGGACAAAACCGCTGAATCTTGGACCAAATGTAAATACCCTTGGAACAGAATCTGCACCCTTTCTTGCATCGGACGACCGCACCCTTTATTTTACCTCCGACGGTTTTGCAGGGTATGGCGGAAGTGATATTTATGTGACCAAACGGCTCGACGACACCTGGCAAAAATGGTCTGAACCAGAAAATCTAGGCCCCGTTGTAAACACCTCATTCAATGAATCTTTTTTCACCATTTCGGCCTTTGGAAACAAAATGTATTACACATCAGAAGGAGCCAACGAAGGCGATATCGACATTTATACCTTGTCTTTGCCTAGTACCATGCGGCCTTTTCCTGTCGTATTTGTGCGAGGCAAAGTACTGGACAGTAAAACAATGGAGCCCTTGCCAATGGCTAAAATTTTGTTCGAAAATTTGGAAACAGGTCTTGAAATGGGCATCGCAAGGTCAAGCCCAAACACAGGCGAATTTGCCATTGTAATGCCCTTTGGCAACAACTACGGATATCTGGCCGAAAAAGAAGGATATGTGTCTGTACATGCTCACATGGACTTGGCAGCACTGAAAGAATATGGCGAAGTACAAACGGATTTATACCTGACTCCAATCGAAGTAGGCCAAACCATCGTGCTACACAATGTCTTTTTCGATTTTGGCAAATACAAGCTGCGCAAGGAATCCTTTTTGGAACTAAACCGCATCGTAAAACTTCTGACAAGCAATCCCAACATGAAAATTGAAGTTTCGGGACATACCGACAATGTCGGCGAAACTTCTTACAACGATCTGTTGTCGTTCAACAGAGCTAAGGCAGTAACCCACTATTTACTCAGCAAATCAAAAATTGAAACGGAACGTATCGTGTCGGTACACTACGGCGAGCAAAATCCAGTGGCCGACAATGCCACAGCCAAAGGCAGGCAGCTAAATAGGAGGGTGGAATTCAAAATTATGTCGAAGTAAGTAGGCATATTACACCAGTCTCTCTTCCTTAAAACAGTCTGAAATTACTAATCAAAACCAAACACATGAAATATTTATGCATGTTATTGCTATACTATACACTTCAATGCCACTATGCGCAAGCCCAAGAAGTGAAAAGAATTGCAGTGAAAGATGCCCTTAGTCTTGACAGTATTTCTACTTTTATCCCCTTTGGGAAATGGGTAATGCTGACAAAGTACAAAAAGCAGTATGCAGTAGCATTGAAATGTGGGCAACCAATCTGTTTTATGTCTATAAAACCGAACAAACAGAAAAACACCCTGGTACTCTCTATCGACTTAAATGTGTATCCAAATTACGAATACCCGCAAAAACAAAAAACGATTTCGCGCGATGATGGACGCACCTATTCCAACCAATTTAGGGTAATAGATGCCGATTTTCATGCCGATAGCATCACATTTTGGTGCGAACTATCAAATTCTTTGGCAAGCTGCAAACGTTTTTATTGGATCGATAAAAGTAGAGCAATTCTGTTCGACTACATCAGCCAAAAATGCTACACACCCGAATCAAACATGAAAAGATTTCCAAAAATAAACTGGAGCTGTTATCCAACCACAAGTAGAAATTAGTAGCCTGATTGAACAAGCTCTTCGACATCTTCTTTTTTTCAATACTTTAAGACCCACACATTTTCAACAATACTACAAGTGAAGTGTAGGCTGGTCAAGATGCGCTACGCTAACATCTTGACTAGCAACCGAACATGCCAAACAGCTGGTTTTTTTCGAAACGGATCCAAATGACCTCTTTGACTTGATGAGTGCCTATTTTAAATTGGAATGTGGAAAGCGGAATACCCATTGCGTATTTTGTATATTACAAAACAAATATACAGAATGCGCAATTGCGCTGAAAAAATAGTCGAAATAATTATTTAATAATAAGACACTTGAAATTGAAATTCTTTTAGTGATTTTTTACTTAACTGCGTCTATTTCCGAGTTAGTGGCAATGGTAGGACGACCCGAAAAGAGCAAGAAACATCAAAGGAAAATGTAATGACAATAGTATTTTTACAGAATGAGAACAGACACCAAAAATTCATATCTTGAAAGTATAAACAAGGCAATTTCATTCATAGAAAGTAATTCGACAACTGACATTCAACTCAAAGACATTGCTATACAAGCAAATCTTTCCCAATACCATTTTCATCGAGTTTTCAAATCGCTAACAGGCGACACTACCAAAGACTTTTTGACACGACTTCGACTTGAAAAAGCGGCTCTAAAACTTAAACATTCACAAAATGACATTGGACAAATAGCGTTTGACTGTGGTTATCAAAACCACGAAACATTTACAAGAGCATTTAAAGACTATTTTGGACTGACACCATTAGAATATCGAAATTCAATAGCAGAACTTACGACAAACAAACAAAATGAATACGGAAAAGCAAATATTGACTTAAATGCTCTCAATGTTCAAGGTCCAGTTATCAAGACAATTCCCGATTTGCATCTTGCTTATATTAGACACACAGGTTCATATGACAAAGTGGGCAGTTCCTTTCAAAAACTTATGTTTTGGGCTGCAACTCATTTAGTTTTAAAATTAAAGCCAGTAACTATTGGCATTGTTCACGACAATCCCGACCTAACAGCAGAACAACACATTCGTTTTGACTCTTGTGTTTTGCTCTCCAAAGAAATAAAACCAAACGGAGAAATTGGCTATAAAAAAATTGAAGGCGGTAAGTTTGCAGTGTTCACTTACAAAGGAGCATATGAAGGATTTTATCCTGTTTATGACTATATTTATAATGTTTGCTTGTTTGACAACAAGTTTGATTTAGCCGACAAGCCAGCACTTGAATGGTATATTAAATCGCCACCGTTTAATAAGCCTGAAAATTTTGTAACTGATTTTTATGTTCCAATAAAATAGCAAAAAACGTCAAACAACTTTTGAAAATGAAATAGAAATTTGCAGAATAAATAATCTTTAAAATGAAAAAAATGATGACTTATTTGCTTATTTCTATTGTTGCAATTATTGCAATCGTATTGATATTTGGGCTGTTTCTGCCCAAAGAAAGAACATTTACAAAAACGGCTGTGCTTAATTCAGACGTAACGAAAGTATTCAACATCGTCACTGATTTTAAAAATCAAACCACTTGGAGAAATGATGTAAAAGAAATTATCGTCATTGACGAAAATACTTGGACAGAAGTCCCCAAAAAAGGAACAGCAATTACTTTTAAAGTAAAGCAGAAAGTAGAAAACGAAATTTTTGAAATTGAAATCATTGAACCAAAGAACTTTAACGGTTATTGGGTTGGAACTTTTAAGACAACAAAAGTAAACGGAACTGCTATTGAGTTTAAAGAAGTAATTACAATTTCAAATCCTTTTTTCAGAACATTATCGTTTCTATTTGTGGACTTGAATAAGACAATGGACTTGTACCTTCAAAACTTAAAACAAAAATTAGGCGAATAAAATGGCATCAAAAAAGACTTGGACTGAGAAATTGCATTGTGACAAAGAGCCAAAAATCAAACGAATAGATTTTGATTTTGCAGACATTCCGGCAAACAGCAATATGTTTATTGCGACACCGCAAATAATTGACAATTACATTAAGCAAATACCAAAAGGTAAAAAAGTATCAGTTCAAACAATGCGGAAAGACCTTGCTATTGAAAACAGAGCAGACTATACTTGCCCAGTTACAACAGGGATATTTTTACGAATAGTGGCAGAAGCAAATTTTGAAAAATACCAACAAACTAACTCTTTCAAAGGCATCACACCATTTTGGAGAGTGGTAGAACCGAACTCGACTTTATCTAAAAAACTTACATTTGGACAAGACTTTATTACTAACCAAAGACAAGCTGAAAAGATAAATGACTAAATTAGAGGACGAAAGAACCACTGCCACGAACACGGGTTTGGCAAAAGTGGCGGTTCAGTGCTCCGCAGACACATTTGTAGTTAATCAAACTTTAGTTCTCCGCATCAACATTTGTGGTAAAAATCGCCACCTTCGCCAAGCCCGAAAACGTTACAAGCAAGCATAGAGAACCACACAACAATTATAAACAGACAACGAAAAAGTAAACCATTTTGACAGTTCATTTGAACAAGTGAACAGTCACTTTCTGCCTTTGTTGGTGTCCTTCATCAACAAAGGCATTTTTTGCAATCAATTCTTAAAACTGTTTCATTGGCGCTTCCTACTTCTACCATATTCCAAAATCTTGTCGATAAACTCGTAAGGCTTGTATCCGTTTAGGGCGGCTTGGTGGAAAATAACCGTGGCAGGGGTCATGCCCGGCAAAGAGTTTATTTCAATGATGGTCGTTTCGGCTTGGTCTTTTTCGTACACATGCACAAAAGCATCGATGCGGCAATAACCCTCGACATTGAGCACCTCGGCTGTTTTTTTCAAAACTGCTTTCACTTGTTCACTAATATTCTGACGCACAGCCTTGTCTTTAGCGTAGCGAGCCGGCGTGATGTTTTGCCCCTCTCCGGCCAAAAATTTTTCTTCCAAAGAAAGTATGCCTCCCGATGCCAAGGTTTCGGATGCTTCAAACATTTCGTACACACGCTGGCCGTTGGCCAGGCGTTTGGTAAGGAGGCCACCTGTTACTTCCAAGAAATGAAGTGCGTCGCCTTTTTCTACCAAAGTTTCTACCAAAAAACCTTTTTTCTGCGGAAATTCCTCATTGTGTTTCAAGGCCAAGACACTGGCCCAAGGTTCTGGTTTTGTCTCCTCCTCACGAAACATGAGCTGGCAAAAAGCTTCCAACTCTTTTCTGTTTTTCAACTTTTTTACTGCCGAACTGCAGCCATCGTCGGCTGGTTTTGCGATAAAAGGATAGGTGAATTTTTCTTCTAGTGTTTTGTAAAAAACTTCTTTGTTTGCTTCCCAATTGCTTTTGTTTGCCATCGCATGATTTGCCACCTTTATGCCGTTTTTTGCCAATATCTCATTGGTTTCATACTTGTTGATGGTGATCTGCGAACTGCTAATTCCTGATCCATTGTAGGGAAGTCCGACCTTTTCCAATTCTACCTGCAAAGCACCGTCTTCGCCAGGTCGGCCATGCAAGGCAATAAATACTTCATCGGCCTTTTCGGCCAAACGGGTAAAGTCTATTTTATGAGGTGCAAAAGTGACATTAGACACGTATTTTTCGGTGATTTGCCTTGCCTCTTGCACTATCTTTTTCAGTATGGGATGCTTTTCGCTCTTCAATGCAACCAAAATATTTTCTTTTATATCGTCGGCATTGTCCTTCAACATACTGTTGATAGGTATTTCATACATCTCCATTTTTTCGGAAGAACCTGTCAGAAATACTGGGAAAGGTTCGTATTTGGTAGAAGAAGAGAGTTTTTCGTAAATGTTACGACCACTTTCTACCGAAATGTGCCTTTCGGAAGAATACCCTCCCATGACCACTGCAACTTTTATCTTTTGAGAGATAGCACTGCGGTTTTGCTCTATTTCCTTGTCGAGCGAAAGTAGCATTTGGTGCAGCATATAGCTGTTTTTTCCACTACGAAGGCGTTCGGCAATAGAAGTGCGTATGATGTATGTGAGAAATTGCGAGGGATTTAGTCCTATTTCGGCGGCCTGATGAAAGAAAAAAGAAGACGGCATCATGCCCGAAGTGGTGTTTGGATCGTTGAGGAATATTTCACCCGTTTCGGTAATAAAGCCATCTATACGCGCATACACATTGAAAAGCAGGTCGTTGTATAGTTGGCAACAGGCAAGTCTAATTTGTTCGATTTGCATCTCGGGCAAATCGATTGGAGTTACCTTTCGAATCATTCCAGGCAAATATTTGGAACGGTAGTCGAACATTTCATTGCTTTTCACAATCTCGGTAGGAGGAAGCGCAATGGGTTTTCCGTCTTCATCTTGAATGACAATGCAGGAAAATTCCTTGCCAGAAAGCTTGGTTTCAATGAGGACTTCGTACTCGCCGTTGGGGTTTTCAAGCAAAATATGTTCGTTTGAAACAGCAAAATGATTATCTAAGTAGTTAAATAACTCTTCGGGGTGAGTCAATTTTTCATTTTGGCTAAAAACAGGCAAGCCAATTCCAGTCTTTATATCGGTTAGTTCACGAATCCAAGCAACTTTTTGTTCCAAGTCATATCCTTTCCACTGCAAGGCAGTTACTCTCTCTATGAAAAAACTTTTCAGAATGGCTTCTTCCAAATTTTCAACTGTAGGCTTAGACAAAACGGTAATTCCTATAGAAGATCCTTGATTGGGGGCTTTGACTACAAACATTGGCCCAACCTTGCTTTGAATGTCGGCAAGTATCTTGCCCTTGTCTACAGAGCTAAACCAATCTTTGCGGCTCAACAACATGCTTTTGTATTGATCAGCACCAAAATACATGAATTTTTTTTGTGACGACTTGCTAATGCCTATGCCAGATGGTAAGATGCCCGAACCAGAATACGGAATTTGATGCCATTCGAGCAAGCCTTGTATGGTACCGTCTTCGCCATAAGGCCCGTGAAGCGCCAAAAAAGCAAAATCAAAAAACTCCTTGAACTGATGAGGATAAATGCGCTTGCCAACTAGCGAAATGATTTCGTCGAGCTTTTCAGAAGAAAGTTGCCCTATCGATTCAATGTATATTTGAAAACCATGTACCGAATTGGGCAAAACGGAAACAGGTGGATAAAAATCGCGAATAGTCCCCTTGTAAATATATTGCCAATCGAGCAAAATGAAATTGCCCAAGCTATCGACAAAAACAGGAACAGGCTCAAATAGATTTTTGTCGAGGTTGTCGTAAACGGTACGTCCTCCTGCAAACGAAATTTCACGCTCGCGAGAGGCACCACCAAAAAGTATTCCGATTCTCATTTTTGTAATAACTATTTTTCACACAAAACTACCAAGCCTTATTTGTCTTTTTGCGGCTTGTACTTCGATTCCAAAAACAATTTTTTCGCGCTTTTCATTTCCATCATTTGCTGAAAAGTGCCATTAGAATGTTTGAAATATTCGTCTACTATGCGCCATCCAAGCCAAGTCCCTATCTTGCCTGGGCATTTCGGCCCAATTTCGGCAGTATAAGGCCTTTCGCCGGTGTACTTTGTTTTGATAAAATGACTGGTTTCGTACAAAAGTTTATGCTCGACAAAGAAGCCCCAAATAACCGATTCATGGTTTTTGGTGTCTTCCAATTGTTCACCCGTATATCCTATAATTAAGCTATCGTCAGCACAAGGCATCATCTTTTTGACAAAGTGATATGCTTTCCCAAAATAAACCATCTCGGCTAGCAATGTATTTTCGAGCATGTCTACTTTGTTGTATTTGTTTGAAATATACAACATGCACGTTGGGACAATGTAATGTTTTTGGTAACGGCGCAAAATGTATTCTGGGAATGGCTGCCCAGAATGGTCTCTAGGCTTGTATTTTGCAGCTTTTCCAAGAAAGAAATCAAGGCTTAGCACTATCACACTGTCCGAAACATAGGTTTCAATACCCAAACCAGTTATTACAGTATAAATTTTGGGTACTACAAATTGGGGATAGTAAAACTTGATGTGAGCAAAAGCATCTTCAAATTGATTTTGCAAATCGGAAATGTCGCCATACTGTTGCTTTGTCTGCTTGTAAATAGTGGTAATGGCAGTGTCTTTTGCCAACAAGTACAAATTTTCGGCAACTTTTCCCTGTGGAAAATGATTTTCCAAAAAGAAATTTTTAGCCAATTCAGGATATTTCCTCAAAAATTTCTCTGCCTCCTCCTTGCTTTTCAGCTTCATGATTTCATCCTCCAATCGCACTACTTGTACCTTGGTCATTGTCTTGGAAACGTCTATGTCATCACAATCAGGTGTAGAACTAAAAATCGCTGATATTTTTTTCTCGATTACCGTTTTGCCATCGGGAGTCTTTTCGCAGGAAAAAAGTGCGAATGTCAAAGCAAAAAGGAGACCGAGGCCTCCTTTTCGTGATGTGATGTTAAAATAGCGTGATGGCATTTTACAATAGTTCAATTTCTTCTCCCAAATCATTTAGAAACTTGAATTCTACTATTGCCAAGGTGCTGTCTGGGATGAGGGTTACCCATTTCATATATTTAAAAAACCACTTCATCTGTCTTGAAATGAGCCCTTGGGTGTAGTAAGAATACAAGAAGGGGTGTAAAGTGATGACAAGCTTTTTCTCGTTTTGCTTCGTTATCAGGTGGTGTATGTTGTTTTCGATAACATCGGTAATGGCAATACTTGAACTAATTTTTCCAGAACCATTGCAAGTAGGACAAGTTTCTTTGTTTACCACGTGCACAGCAGGTCTCACACGCTGGCGCGTGATTTGCATAAGGCCAAATTTGCTTAAGGGCAATATGGTGTATTTCGAACGGTCGTACACCATTTCGTTTCGCATAGCCTCGTACACCAAATTCCTGTTTTCGACATTTTTCATGTCGATAAAATCGACCACGATGATGCCACCCAAATCGCGAAGCCTAAACTGGCGCGCAAGCTCTTTGACCGCATCCAAGTTTACAGAGAGTGCCGTATTCTCTTGGTTTTCCTCGTGTGTCGATTTATTTCCGCTGTTTACGTCAATAACGTGCAAGGCCTCGGTATGTTCAATAATCAAATATCCGCCATTTGGCAAACTGACGGTCGTAGAGAAAAGCGATTTCAACTGCTTTTCAATTCCCATTTGCTCAAACATTTTCACCTTGCCATTGTACAACTTGAGAATGCTCTCCTTATCGGGCGCAATAGTTTTGATGTAGCCTTTGATTTCCTCGTACAAGTCCTTGCTATCGACCGTGATGTTGTCAAAACTTTCGTTTAGCAAGTCGCGCAGAATAGACGAAGCGCGTCCCATCTCGCCAATCACCAAATCGGTCGATTTGGCTGTTTTGAGTGTATTGAAACCATCCTCCCATTTTTTCAGGAGGTTTTTCATGTCTTTGTCCAATTCAGCCACTTCTTTGCCCTGCGCTACAGTGCGAATGATGACCCCAAAATTTTCAGGTTTGATAGAATTGATAAGGCGAATGAGGCGGTTACGCTCCTCTTTGTCGGCAATTTTTTTGGAAATACTGACCGATTTTGAAAAAGGCACCAACACAATGTACCTACCAGCCAAAGAGAGCTCGCAGGATAGCCTAGGACCCTTGGTTGAGATAGGCTCTTTGACTACTTGCACCAATATTTGATTGTTTTTGGTGAAGAGTTGCGCCATTTTACCCGACTTGTCTGTTTCGGCATCCAATTTGAATCCGTTCAGTTTCGGGTTTATGTTCTTATCGCCATTCTGTACGGCTTTCACGTACTTCATGAGCGATTTGATGTTTGGACCTAAATCGAGATAGTGCAAAAAGGCATCCTTTTCATAGCCAAGTTCCACAAAAGCAGCATTCAATCCCGGTATTACCTTTTTTATGGTTCCAAGGTATATATCACCTACCGTAAAATTGTTGCCTTTGGTTTCGACATTGAACTCGACTAACCTTTTATCTTGAATCAGCGCAATTCTGTCTTCTTTAGGAGACGAATTGATAAATAGTTCGTTAGCCACTTTGAAGCATTTAAGGGTGAAAAATAAACAAGGATTGCCCGACCTTTTTTGGTCGGGCAATGAAGCAACTAATTGTTACTTTTTCTTATGCCTATTTTTCCTCAACCTTTTCTTCCTTTTGTGGGTGGCCATTTTGTGTCTTTTTCTTTTTTTACCGCAAGGCATAATTGAAATTTTTAAGGGTTAACTGACAATTGCTTTAAATACTCATCCACAGCTTCCAATATCTGTGGTTGTTTTTCATTCCTTTTTACTTTCTCGAAACACTCTTTGGCTTCATTTTTTTTACCAAGTTCGGCATAGGCAATGCCCAAATAGAATGTCCCAAGCCAGTTTTGGGGATTAATCGTTTGCAGTTTCTTGAATCTTTCCACTGCTTTTTCATACTGACCAGATTGTACTGACAACAAGCCAATGTTCAATAGGGCTTGTTCGTTTTTCGGGTCTTTATCCAAGACCTCTCGTAGTGTCATCACCGCTTTCATCGGATTTTGACCACGAGTGTAGGTCATTGCCAATCTTGCTTTCACATCCAGCAAGTCGGGCTTTTTTTCCAATGCTTTCGTATAGTATTGCTGCGTTTTGGTCGCCCAATCGGCGGCTTTTTCGTCATTAGCGGCAAAATAGTAGGCCTTGTAAGCAGCGTCTCCTATTTTAACCCAACTATCCACATCTGAAAAAGAAGAAAGTGTACTTTCATATACTATCGCCGAACTATCGTAAAGCGATTTGCTATTGTATAAGCTTGAAAGCGAATCGAGAATTGCAAGTTTGATGCTCAAATTGGTGCTGGACAAGTCCAATTTCCATTTCTGAGACTTCCTTTTCTCCGATTCAGAAAAAGCAACTTCGACAGTAGTAGGATGATGACTTGAAGATTTCTCTTTTTTGTCTAGCTGCACCGTGTTTTCCAGTTCTTTTTCCTCTTTATTCAGCAATACTTTCGGCAGTGAATACAATATTCCGACAAAAACGATCGCAACTACTGCTATAACTAGTTGTTGCTTTTTCATTTTTACCCCTGCGTAAAATTAGCCTTTGATTTTCTTGCTAGACTTGATAACAGATACAAACTCTTTTGAAGGCTTGAAATGAGGAACATAGTGCTCGTCTATAACAATAGCGGTATTTTTAGAAATGTTCCTGGCTACTTTTTTAGCACGCTTCTTGTTGATGAAGCTACCAAAACCACGAACATAAATGTTTTCACCACCTTCCATAGACTCTTTTACCACTGCAAAAAAAGCCTCCACTACGGCAGAAGCGTCGTTTTTGTCGATGCCAGTCTGTTCCGAGATTTTTGAAATTACATCTGCTTTAGTCACCTTATTTAAAATTTAAGTTAAAACAAAGATTATTAGCTATTTACGAAATAGGGACGCAAATTTAAGGCGATTTTTTTAATTAAAAAATGTGTTTCGATATTTTGTGTGCTTACATTAACATTTTAATTATCAGTTAAATGCAGTACTTGCCTGGCTTTTCGGAAAATATCATTCAATGGTATCTTTTAAACAAACGCGACTTGCCTTGGCGAAACACCAAAGACCCCTACAAAATATGGGTGTCTGAAATTATTCTTCAGCAAACAAGGGTGCTACAAGGACTGCCTTACTACGAACGATTTATTGCTACTTTTCCAAGTGTGCACGATTTGGCAAAAGCTCCCTTAGACCAAGTATTGCGACTTTGGCAAGGTTTGGGCTATTACTCGCGAGCCCGAAATATGCACTCGGCAGCCCAATATGTGAGCCAAGAACTTCAAGGCCATTTTCCTTCCAATTTCGATTCACTACTGAAAATGAAAGGTGTGGGAAGATATACGGCTGCCGCTATTGCTTCTTTTGCATACAAAGAAAAAGTACCGGTGGTCGATGGAAATGTACAAAGAGTGTTGTCGCGCATTTTTGGAGTTTCAGACGATATTTCATTGCCCAAAACGCAAAAAAAATTCGAACAAATAGCCCAAAAACATATTTCAGAAACACATCCCGACCTATTCAACCAAGCTATAATGGAGTTTGGGGCAACCTATTGCATGCCGCACAACCCCGAGTGCAAGACCTGTATTTTCAAGACAGTATGTTTTGCAAACCAACAAGAAATGGTGGAAAAACTACCTGTAAAAGTCCGAAAAACAAAAGTCAGAAACCGTTTTCTACATTATCTTGTGTTTCGGCATGGAAATGAATTGGCCATGAAACAACGGAAAGAAAAAGACATTTGGACTGGACTGTTCGATTTTTACCTGATAGAATCGGAAGAAGAGTGGCAAGAATTGGAATTGCACAAACACATGAAAATAAGTAACGGTATAGAAACAAAACCATACAAGGTTTCGGACACTTTTTTGCACTTGCTTTCGCACCAACGGCTTTACGTGAAATTTTATCACTATTTAATCAGCGAAAAGCAAAAAATA
>JBIKRJ010000147.1:0-6079 GCA_044349205.1 Cytophagales bacterium
CTGGAGTTTGATGATATTTTACACTACCAAAAAATCATAGTCGCCTTGACAGAAACGGATAGACTAATGAAGGAGATTGATAAAATAGAAATAGAGTAAAGCCTTTAAAGTAATCCTTTAAACACCCAAAAAAATCGGTGCCTAAAACGACACCGATTTTTTTACAGAACACAAATTCAGACTCATTTCTTTATCACGTTCATGGATTTTACTTTACTACCATTTTCGAACAATACGATGTGGTAAAGACCTGTGATCCAGGCATCGCCAAATGTAGAACTCCCGGTGTGATTGAATTCCAATACCTCTCGGCCTATTTCGTCAAATACTTTCACCACCGCTGCTTTATTGCTTTGCAAGGTAAAACCTTGGCTACTTGGATTTGGATACACCCTTACTGCATCTAGATTATTTTCTGAAATTTCCACATCGGTTAGCACACAATTAGGACTCACGGTAGCTATTACAGGAAGTCTGTTGCATACATTTCCCGAACTGAACTGTATGTCGTAGAAATACATGTAATTGTTAGCATCGTTATCGCCCCCCACTGTACCTGTTATGGTAAACACACCGCTGGGACTAGAATTGTAAGGATATGTAGCCCCTGCGCTGTTCCAATACGGGTTTATATTCAAACTAGAAGACCTTTCCGCTATTCGCATCCTCAGATTCGTACCCCACGCTTTATCAATAAAGAAATTGCTGAAGTTTAGGGTAATCAACTGCGTGCCCGAAGAATTGGAAGTGAAATTCAATGTATTGGATACAAACCTACGAACAGGATTCAAAGGGTTTCCATTTCCGTCCACCACTTCTATAGTAATGGTGCCTGATGAAGTGTAGTAATCGGCCAATATTTTCAAGGATGTAATATTGAGTGAATTACTGATTGTAAAAGACATCTGATTGCCTGTGTTTATACCCCAATTCGTCGCGTTTGACAATGCCGTTTTAGGGCCTACGGAACCAGCTACTGCACTGCCGTCTTGCACATAATAAGTGGTAGTGACAGAAGGGCTTACCGTGATAGAAGTACCAGTCCCCACTTTGTTGCCACCCGTAGCAGCATCGTACCAATCGTAGGTTGCATTGGCTACCAAAGGACTTGTAATAGAAAGTGTTTGGGAACTACCCGCTAGTCTCGAACAAGCATCTACGGGGGTAGGCAATGTCGAAGTGATAAGTACATCGTCTTGTTGAGAATTGCAGCCCGTTGCTTTGGCTACAACCCTATACAATCCTCCCTTTCGTACATCTACCCATGTACGGGATGTTTGAGAGGGTTCTCTAATCAAATTTGTAGCATTACCATTTGCAGCATAAAGCCATTCGAAAGTAATGGCTGCTCCTGTTACGCGTGCATCCAGTGTGTAACTGGTAGTATCGCAAATAACTTTGTCGGCGCCCAAGCTAGGCGTTGGAATGGTGGCTGTAATCACTATCTGGTCTTCCGTTTGCCATTTTCCAGCCGAATCTAACCGACAGGTGTATGTGCCTGCGGCAGTCACATCAAATTTGTTTTGTGTAGTGGAAGCATTTACCACCACAGTATTGCCATTGAGCCAAGTAAAGGTTTTTTTGCCATCAGTAGGCACTTTGGAATCGAGTGTAATTTTCGTAACACCACATATACTTTGGTCTGGGCCAAGAACTGGTTTTGGATAATTATTGCCAAATTTACTTGTATCAACAGCCGAAAGTTTGGAATTGATGTAGGCCAAAACTCCGACCAAACAAGCGTTGTAGTCGATACCGGGCTCGGTGTGTTGATAATTAACGACATCGTCATTAAACTGTGTAGGATTTCGGGTACCCCCCAAAAGCATACCTGCTTGTTGGTTTTTGGTTGGGATGGTCATTTGCCTTTTGGCGGCATCGCCAGGGTTGTTGTCGTTCAGGTAAATGTTTCGGTGGTGCGGAAACTTTGGCGACTTGGTGCCAAAGCCTACTATAAACGACTGACTGGCAGAGTTTTTGCCCAAAATATAGTCTATGTTATCGTAAATAAATTTGTGGACGGTGCCAGTAGGATTGTTTAGTTTTTGCCATAGGGCTACAATCAAAGCCGAATTGGCATTGTACCTTAAAGTACCCCAAGTGGTATTTCCACCACTGTATTGTCCATCGGCCTGCGTCACATTCAAATAATTGGTTGTCACAAGTGTATTGAACACAGTAGAAGCATTTGTTTTACCAAGTTTCGCCAAGTTGTAAATGGCAATGTCGCCATTGTTTGAATAATCGAAACTGTAGTTAAAATAAATATCGGAGCTTGTACCAGCACTCGCTGAAATAGAAAATGCCAAAGCTTCAGTTCGGTAGCTTTGGTTGTTAGTGGCCCAAAACAATTCAGCACACATGGTGGCATAGTCGTCTTTCCAGTTGTTGTTTGGAATGTAAAAACCACCGGCACCAGTACCCGATACACCAGGGTTTGCTTTGGCGTAAGCGTAGGCATTTTGGGCGGCCGTTAAGCATTGCGAGGCATACACAGGGTCATATCTTTTGTAGATTTTAGACATAAGTGCCAAAGTCGCTCCACAAAACGAGGCCATAGAAGCATCGTTTGGATTTTTGAAAACCGCCCTTGGTTGACCGCCTTGGTTTACAGGTTGGGTCTGCATTTTGGTAGCAGTTACCCAAGTCGCATGGTCGGCATTGCCACCTCCGTTTCCAACTTGATAATAAAAGGTAGTACTATTTTTGGCACATTTTATGAAGAAGTCGGTGGCATGCTTTACTTCGTCCACAATGTCGGGTATGCCATTGGGGTCGTGTTTGTTTCCTTCCCAAGTCCAATCGCTACTGTTTATATAGCCCTTGTAGTCGTATGAATAATAGTCATCGTATCCAGTGGGAAATTCATCATATGCCTTCAGCAACATGTAGGCTGAATAAAAGAAGGTATGTCCAAATTTTACATGATCGCCACAATCGTGCCATCCACCCGACAAATCGTAACCATCGGTGTCTTTGTCACCAATAAAAGCGGTTCCTCTCAAACTGGCATTTACTCCCGAGGGAAGGTGGTTATGAAGAAGCCAATTGTTATTGCCAGAGCGCTGTCCGCCATACATTCTGGTCGTCATCCACAACGCTTTTTTGTATTCGGGAATACTAAAACCTTGACCCGCTACATGAAAACTGCCAATCAGCGAGAAATAAGCTAAACTGATAATTGCGAAATAAGTTCTTTTCATTTGTTAATTAGGATTTACACTACAACCCTTTTGTATTCAACTTTGTTGTAAATTGTAACCAATTAATAATAAATTAGCTTTTGCCATTATAAATGATTAGAAAACTGGATAGTGTACAAACCTTAAAATGAGCTACTTAAAATTTTTAGTTTTAGTCCTAATTTTTTCAAAAAGTGTATTGAAAGGCCATTCACAACTAAATGAGACAGGTTGTGGCACGCCAAGCCAAAGCCAAGAATGGGAAAAGGAATTTCAACAATTATCTTTAAAATCAAGTGCCAATTTACAAGCTAGAACAAGTTCGGCCAACTATGTGATACCTGTGATATTCCATGTTGTGCATGGTGGCGAACCCATAGGGACATTTCCTAATATTTTGTCCGGACAAATAAACTCCCAAATCACCATTCTGAATCAAGACTTTTCGGGCAATGCATACAATAAATCAAACTACCCGATCAATGCTTTTGCAAACTGGGCTGCAAGTCAAAACATTCCCACCGAAAATCTGGATGAAAATGGAAGGATAAAAATTGCTGATTTTAACATCCAATTTTGTGCGGCCAATATCGATACAAATGGGAATTTACTCACTGAACCTGGCATAGACAGGATAAACTACATTGCCAAAGGATGGCCAGACCCAACACAATATGGCACACAAACAACCATGAAAAACTATTTAGATAATGTTGTAAAACCAGCATCTATTTGGGATGCAACTAAATACCTAAATATTTGGATTACAGACAAAAGCAATCTTTTGAACTATGCAGGGGTTTCGTCTGTTCCACCACTCAGTACATTGGCAGACCTTCCAAACAACACCACTACCTCTACCGACGGAATTTGGTGCTACACAAAAGTGATTGGCTCTTATCAAATGTATCCATCGGGCAGTTACATTTCCTCTTTTATAGATGGCAGAACACTGACGCACGAAGTGGGCCACTACGTGGGCCTTCGGCACATATGGGGCGATTCTGATTGTGGCAATGATTTTTGCAAAGACACCCCACCTGCTAGCGGTCAAAATACAGGTTCCCCCACTTATCCGCTCAATCCTGGTTCTTGCAATTTGCCTTCAAACAATCCCGATGGCGAAATGTTCATGAACTTTATGGACTACACCATGGGCCCAAGCAAATACATGTTTACAACCGATCAGAAAATTAGGGCAATTACCGTAATGCTCAACAGTCCGTTCAGAAAAGAACTTGGCACTCACAATCTTTGCCATCCATTGCATGTCGATAAAGAAACCATTGACACCGAAAAATGGGAAGTGTATCCAAACCCAACCAATGGTAACGTAAATGTTTGGACTGGAAAACAATTACCCCAAATTATCACACTAAAAAACCAGTATGGTGCTGTAATTAAAGAAACTAATTCTGCCGAATTTTCAATTGAGGAACTTCTGCCTGGAGTTTACTTTTTACATGTTCAGAAAAACAATCAAATAAGAACCCTAAAGATTTCTAAACTGTAAATCAGCACTGCCACAATTTTTTAAATAGAAAAACAAATGTGGCCTTTTGCCATTTTTCAAATTATATTTTTAAATTTTAGGTTCTTTAGGGTTACTATCAGTTCCTGTTCCCTATTCACTGCCAATATCTGATTAACATTCCAATATAACACATGAAAAAATATACACTATTCACCTTCTTAGTTCTACTTATTTTTTCGGCTCATGCCCAACTCAGCGAACAAATAAGGCTAAACCAGGTGGGATTCTATACCAAAGGTCCCAAAGTAGCCGCCGTCATTACTAGTTCAGCCACTGACTTCGATATCAAATCGGTTGACCGCAGCATTACTTTTTATTCAGGCAAGTTGAGCAGTGCCAAAACTTGGACGCAATCGGGCGAAAGTGTCACGCTAGCCGACTTCAGCTCTTTCGATATCGTGGGGAATTATGTATTGGAAGTGAAAGGATTGGGATACTCCTACCCTTTTACCATCAAAGACGATGCTTTGGCGCCTTTGAACAAATTACTGATGAAAGCTTTTTATTTCAACCGTGCTTCAGTCGATTTAGATCCTGCCTATGCAGGCAAATGGGCACGTGTAATGGGCCATCCCGACGAGAAAGTAATTGTGCACCCTTCGGCTGCCTCTACTTTAAGACCAGCCGGCACTACCATTTCAAGTCCTAAAGGCTGGTACGACGCCGGAGACTACAATTGTTATATCGTGAACTCGGGTATAAGCACCTACACCTTGCTGGCTGCTTATGAACACTTTAAACCCTACTATGACACGCTGAACTTGAATATTCCGGAAAGCAACAACAACACTCCAGATATTTTGGACGAAATAAAATGGAACTTGGACTGGATGCTGACCATGCAAGACCCCAACGACGGCGGAGTATATTTCAAAAAAACCAACGCAAATTTCGATGGCATGAATGTGATGCCCGAAGATGCTGTTTCAAAACGTTATGTGGTCACCAAATCTACCAGCTCAGCTTTCGATTTTGCTGCTGTGATGGCCGTTGCCTACCGTATTTACAAAGAGTATGACCTGAATTTCGCCAACACTTGCCTGAGCGCTGCCAAAAAAGCCTATGACTGGGGCATAGCCAACCCTCAAATCACGTTCAGCAATCCGTCTGCCTCGGGCACATTCCCCAGAATAACCACAGGCGGTTATGGCGACAGCAACCTCGACGATGAAATGGAATGGGCCGGAAACGAACTGTACATCGCCACATTGGACAACAAGTATTACAGTTTCATCAGCAGCAACAATTATGGTGTTCCCTCTTGGCCAAGTGTGCGTGTACTAGGCTTGTATTCCCTTCTTTTCCACAGAAAAAAATTAACCTCTATCGCATTTGCCGATACGGTAAAGATGAAAAACAAACT
>JBIKRJ010000148.1:0-6068 GCA_044349205.1 Cytophagales bacterium
CGGTGGTTATCACATCGTCTATAATTGCAATGTGTTTGTTTTGTAAAGCATGAGAAGTCGCTATGTCAAAACAATCTTTCATGTTTTCTAGACGAGATGCCCTGCTTTTTCTTGTTTGTGAAAGGGCTTCTTTGGTTTTCAACAGCGAATTGTCTAAAAAAATCCCTTTCGATTCGGCAAACCCTTTGGCAATACTTTCGGCCTGATTGTAGCCGCGTGATTGCAGCCTTTTTGGGTGTAGGGGAACTGGAATCAAACAATCGAAGTCCAAGTCTATTCCGTTCTCGGTCATGTATTGTGAAAAAAGTTTGCCCACAAATATGCCCAAAGAGGCATTTCCCATGTACTTTATTTGATGGATTATTTTTTGAGCTTTTCCGCTTTTGTTGAACTTCAGAAATGAATGGGCTTTGTACAAATTTACCCTGCCAGCCAGCTTATGAAAAGTAGCGACATCGTCCGATTCCAGAATAGGTAGTTGTTGGAGGCAAATAGTGCAAATGTGTGCTTCTTTTTCTTCTAGGACGTTTTCGCAGCACACACACGTCTCAGGAAAAAGGAAATGAAGCAGTTCGCCAAACATAAATGGCTGTTACCAACCGCTAGGCTGTTCGGTTTCTTTTTTCTTTTTATTGTCGCTTGGGGCAGTTTCGGCAGGTTTTGCATTTTCCTCCCATTCAAGCTGCTCCTTCAAATATTCTTTCATGCCTTTAAGCTTTTTCTTCTCCTCGTCGGTCAGTTTTTTACCTTCTTCAACGGGTTCAGGTTTAAATTCTTGTGGCGGTTCGGGCACTGGTTCTGGCTCTACTTTGGGAGCTGGTTCGCCAGGCGGGAGGATTGGTTCGCTGAGCGTGGTGTCTTTGGGAGCAGGTGCCTTTTCTACAGGGCTACTCGATGGGGCACTTTCGTTTTGCGAAGGCATGTATTTGGCTCTTTTTTTCTTGAATGGCAAGAAATTGTATTGAAGTTTCAAAGAGGCCGTGCTGTAAGAATCAAATCCAGAGGTATTTACTTTGTTCAAGCTTTCCAATGCATCGGTAAGTGCGTAGCGGTATCCAAATTCGGTCAAGACAGAAAATCGCTTGTTGATGTAGAAAGAAAATCCAAGGGAAATAGGTGCTACAAAAGTGACGGTTGAGGATTGCACCCCTTCATATTTTTTCAGGAATAATGTATCGCCGGCTATACTAGCTTTTGGGTCGTAATAGATGGCACCAAATCCAATTGTGATATACGGACGAATTCGTTGGGGGCTTTTGTCAATATCGCTTTTGAACAATATTTTTCTGTCGATTAAATGAAAACGGCCATAGCCAATCAACTCGTACACTTTTGTGCTGAAACTGATTTTTCGGGTACTGTCTGAAGTAATGCCGCCACCCAATGAATAATAGTTGAATTCGCTACCAAAATAAGTTTTAGGCCATGTTTTGTAATTGAAACCCAAATTAAATCCAGGCGAAAGGTTGGCGCCCGGCATAAAACCCAAATCGCCTATATAACCAGCCATATTCATACCAGCCGATACGCTAAAAGGGCCACGGTAATAATACGAGTCGAAAAAGCCCGAATATTCGATTTGTTTCTTTTTCTGTGCCAAAAGCATCGAATTCAGAAGAAGAAAAAAGGCAAAAGAGGTAAAAATCTTTTTTTGCAACACGTTGAATTTCACTTTAGATAGACAAAAATACTTTTTTTCCTGATTTAGATGTTGGTTGATAAAAAAATGCCACGCTCAAAAGCATGGCATTGTATTGGAAGTACTTTATATGGTTACTTCAATTTAGCTAAAGCCGATTTAATGTTGGTCATTGCCTTCACCAAATTTTCGTCGGAAGCAGCAAATGAAACTCTGATGTATCCCGGCACGCCAAAAGCATCGCCTGGTACAGTGGAGACATGTGCTTCGCTCAAAATGTACAAGCACAAATCCATCGCTTCGTTTATTTTGTTGCCATCGGGAGTGGTTTTACCCAAATACGCTTTTACATCGGGAAAAAAGTAAAAGGCACCCATGGGCAAATTGGTTTTAACGCCTGGAATTTCTTTTAGCAAACCATATACCAAATCTCTTCTGCGCAAAAAGGCTTTATTCATTTCCCAAGTGGGTTCCATAATGCCCCCAATAGCAGCTACAGCTGCCTTTTGGGCAATGGAACAAGTGGCAGATGTAACTTGTCCTTGCAGTTTGTCGCATGCATCGGCAAGCCACTTCGGAGCCGCCATATATCCTATGCGCCAACCCGTCATGGCATATCCTTTCGAAACTCCGTTCACCAATACAGTGCGGTCTTTCATTCCTTCGAATGAAGCGATGCTCACGTGTTTTTCACCGAAATTGATAAATTCATAAATCTCATCGGCCAAGGCGTAAATGTTCTCATGTTTGATTAATTCGTTGGCAATTTCTTTAAGTTCTTTACCGCTGAATACCGAACCAGTTGGGTTGCAAGGCGAAGAAAACATGACCACTTTGGTGCGAGGTGTAATGGCTGCACGAAGTTGCTCGATGCTGGCCTTGAAATTGTTTTCAATTGTTCCTTCGATAAGTACAGGAACACCTTCGGCCAATTTTACGAGTTCGGAATAGCTAACCCAGTAAGGAGAATAGATGATGACTTCGTCGCCAGGATTTACCAAGCACAATAGCGCATTGGCTATCGATTGTTTTGCGCCAGTAGAAACCACAATATTTTCTGGTTTGTACTCTAAACCATTGTCGCGTTTCAGTTTGCTTACGATGGCATTTTTTAAGTCGGGAATACCCGAAACAGGTGTGTAGAAAGTGAAACCCTCGTCGATGGCTTTTTTTGCAGCATCTTTAATGTGTTGGGGTGTTTGAAAATCGGGTTCGCCAAAACTTAAATTGACAACCGAAATTCCCTGTGCACCCAATTCGCGGGCTTTTTTGGCCATTCCAATAGTGGCCGATTCTTCCAATGCATTGATGCGGTCTGAAAGTATTTTCATCGATTCTGCAACTGCGCTCATGTAAGTTATTTTTAAAAACTCGCAAAGGTAATAATTTATCTGAAGCCAATAGAAAAGCCACTGGCAGTAGCCACGCAAAAAAACAATAGCCTAACCTAAACCCAACAAAAAGCGTAACTTTCGGACAGTTTTTAGGCAATGTTAAACGAGGAAAAAGTCGCAAGAATCTTAAAAAAAAGGGAGCTGAAAAAAACACCTGTACGCCACATTGTGTTGGGAGCCTTGATTGAAAGTCCGTCAGCATTATCGCAGCACGAAATAGAAATGAAATTCGATCAGCATTTCGATCGCATTACGCTATACCGCACTTTGCGCGTTTTTGAAGAAAAAGGAGTGGTTCACCGCATTTACAACAGTTTTGGCGAAGCGAAATATGCCATTTGTTCTGAAGGTTGCCATGAGCATGCTCATTCCGACCACCACATTCATTTCAACTGTTTGAAGTGTAAGAGTACTTTTTGCATCAACGAAGTGCATATCCCCTCTTTTCAATTGCCCAAAGGGTTCAGTCCTGTTCACTATAATTTTTCTATAGAAGGACTTTGTAAAAATTGCGAACAATAAAATCCAATTTTATCCAAAATGTACGGCAAATGAAAGCCACCATATCAAACCGAAATTTTATTTTCTTGTCGGTTATGTTGCTCACACTTTGGTATGTGTTGTTGTATGTGGTGGTGCGCGATTCCACTTTCGATACTTGGTTGTCGCATTCTTTAGCGAAATCAACCGCTTTTATTCTAAATCTAATAGGGCAGGACGCCAGCAGTAAAGCGGGCGTGATTTCATTTAAAAATATCCCTACGGTATGTTTGGCCAATTATTGCAATGGCCTCGATTTTATGGGAGTGTTTGTGTGTTTGGTGGTGGCTTGGTCGGCGCCTTGGAAGAGCAAGCTGTATTTTTCACTTTTCGGGGTACTGGTCATTCATTTTTTAAACTTGTTTCGATTGGCCTTTTTGGCACTCAATCACCATTATAATCCCGAAACGTTCGATTTCAACCATCGTTACACATTCATCATACTTATATACGGGGCACTTTTTTTGATGTGGAGGAAATGGGCCAGCAAAACAGCCAAAGATGAAGTGTATTCATAAACTTTTCTTCATTCCACTGACTGCCGATTTGTTGTTGCAGTACTTTCGTACCGACATAAAACTGTATTTCGGCACATTACAAGAGCTGCAAATTTTTTCATTGTTATGGTTTGTGCATCTACTTTTACAATGCTTGGTAGTATATTTTTGGAAAAGGGATATATCGTATTCGCTTGGCTTTTTGACGGTTTTTGTGGTGGTTTCTTTATTCTTTCTGATGCTCATTTTCACTTTTGGCCGTGTATGGCAAGACAATATCAAGTTTGCTTGCGAACAGCTTTTTTACCAATGCACACATTACCCACTGCTTTTGGGCTTGTTTTATTTTTCGGGTGGAATTGCTATTCAAATACCCCTGAAATAGTTCGATTTTTACGCTTTAATACGTATTTAATTGAAGCTTGTCGGTCTTTGTGTTCCTTTGCACACTTCTAAAACCGAAAACCTGAATGAAATCCAAAATCTTCTTCTTTTGTTTTCTAGTCTTTTTTCAAAGGCTACTTGCCCAAACCGATACGACGCAAAAACTATCAGTTTTCCCTTCAAAAGAAGACAAGCCACTCAAAATCAATTTGAATGAAGACGGCTCTCATTGGTTTCAAATGACTTTTTTAAACCAAACTTGGGCGCGTTTTAATGAAAGCAATCCAGGCACATTGATAGAAGGCGAAGAAGCACCCCAAACCTTTGATATTGGGTTGCGGCGTACCCGTATTCAGTTGTATGGGCAAGTTACCGACCGCACCTTTGTATATTTCCAGTGGGGTTCCAACAATGTCAATTCACAAGCCCTTTTGCCTGGTACTAGCAATAGAAAAATACAAGCCTTTATTCACGATGCCGTATGTGAATATCATGTTTTCAAAGGGAAAAATTGGTTGAAGATAGGCGGCGGACTCACCATTGCCAACGGTCTTTCAAGGTTTTCACAACCTAGTATTGGCACCATCACTACACTCGACGTGCCTGTTTTTTTACAGGCCACAGTCGACCAAACCGATGAATTTTCGCGTAAAATGAGCCTTTATGCCCGAGGACAAGTAGGCAAATGGGATTATCGATTTTCGCTAAGCGATCCTTATCCTATTGCCAATTCGGGAAGTTTGCCAGTGCTGAAAGCTAACCAAGCCACATTTGCTGGCTATGGACACCACAAACAGTACCAATCCTACATTATGTACCAGTTTTTTGAAAAAGAAGGGCATGCCACTCCTTACATGACAGGTTCGTATTTGGGTAAAAAGAAAGTGTTGAATATAGGCGGAGGCATTATTTACCAGCCCAAGGCCACTTGGTACCAAGACAGTATAGTGGTAAAAGTAAACAAAGACGCCAATGTTGTTCCAATTCCTACAGCAAGTACAAAATACGAAGATATGCTCTTGATGGGATTGGAAGTGTATTTTGAATCGCCTTTGAATAAAGAAAAAGGAACGGCTCTTTCGCTTTTTGGCGGTTTTTTCAGCACTGATTATGGTAAGAACTATTTGCGTATGAACGGGCTGATGAATCCTGCGGGCACCAGTCCATTGACAACCAGCCTCAATGGGAATGCTTCAGCAAATGGTGCAGGAAATGCCTATCCGATGTTCGGAACGGGTAAGCATGCTTACTTCCAATTAGCTTATTTGTTCAAGAAAGATTTATTGGGCGAAAGAGGTACTCTGCAACCATTTGCTTCTTTGGATATAGCAAATTATGATGCACTGAACGACCCTATGCAAGTATTAGATGCAGGATGTAATTGGTTGATAGCAGGTCACAAGTCTAAAATTTCGATCGATTACCAATTGCGTCCTGTCTATTCTGGAAGTGATGGGAAAATTTCTAACCGAGCCTCTTGTCTGATACTTCAGTATCAAATTTTCATTTAGCATCGGCGATGTAAACGTCTATTGCCTTTCGGCTACCAAACCTAATATAGAATGAACGCAAGCACCTAGATTTCTCTGGATTTCATTTTCCCAAAATCGAATT
>JBIKRJ010000149.1:0-6016 GCA_044349205.1 Cytophagales bacterium
GGTTCAAAAAGGCGAAATGGTTCGAATAAGCATCCTTTACAACTCGTCGTCCATATTTTTTTCTTCCTTTATTTCGCCATTTTCTTTGTAAAAAGTCCAGTTGCCCCGCATTTGGTTTTCCTTGTAATTACCAACGGCATCCAATTTGCCGCTTGGATAATAAAATTTCCATTGGGCTTCTTTCAAACCATTCCTATACGAGCCAATTCCTGAAAGATTGCCATTGTCGTGGTAATATTTCCACTCCCCTTCCGGCACCCCATTGGTGTATTTGCCCACTGCCGAAAGCGCATCGTTTTCGTGGTAACTCTTGCGAAGACCATTTCCATCTTTAAAAGACCCTTTGTCCAACACGCGCCCATCTTTGTTCAGCAGGTCGCCAATGTTTTGCAATGTCCCTTGTTTCCAATACTCTAGCTGCATCTGCCGGCCATTGTCGTAATAATAAGACCAAGTGCTGTCTTCTTTTCCAATACTGTACCAACCCAATATGGCGATTCTGCTATTGGGATAATAATAGCGCCAAATACTATCTTCCTCGCCTCCCAAAAAAAGGCCTTCCGATTCCAATTGACCATTTGGGTGGTATATTTTCCAAAAACCATTTTCGAAATCATTTTCAAAAGAGCCCTCCATTTGTACATTTCCATTTTCGAAATAGCCTTTCCAATAACCTGTTTTTTCGCCATTGCTATAAAAACCCTCTTTGGCCAAGGTGCTATCGGGATAATATTCCAACCACAAACCGTCTGGTTGCCCTTGAAAATAAGCTCCTTGCGAGGAAAGTTGTCCGTTGTCGTGATAGGTTTTCCATGAGCCCTCCTGCGCACCATTTTTGTACACCCCTCTCGATTTTATTTTGCCATTTTCGAAATATTCCGTCCAAACACTGTCTTCCTGTCCATTTTTGTAATAACCTTCAGAGGCTAGCTTCCTATTTTCATAAAACTCTTTGCTAGGCCCATTTTCCAAACCGTTTGCATACGTTATTTCAGAAGCCATCAACCCACTTTCATAAAATTCTCTGACTATGCCCTCCATTTTGTCCATCACAAAATGGATGTCCATTCTAGGTTTTCCATTGGGATACAAAAATTTAGCTTTGCCATTTTTCAATCCGTTTTTGTACTCATACACACCCGACAAATTTCCTTCTTCGTCATATAGTTTCACTTGCCCGTTGCCTTCTTTGAAAGACCCTTTGTACAATACGTTGCCCTTGGTGTCGCGACATTCCAATATCTCTTTCAGCAAACCATACTCGTATCGTTCTTTACGGGCTATTTTGCCGTTTTCGTAGAACAAAATCCAATCGCCATGCGGTTTGCCCTCTTCGTAGTTCAGTTTATTCTGCGGCTTTCCCGATTCAAAATAAGCCAGAGAAGTGCCATCGAGTTTCCCATTTCTGTAAAACATTTTCGACTGAATTTTGCCGTTCTCGTAATACGCGACCCATTCTCCCTCTTCCATTCCTTTTAGGAAAGTTCCTTCTTCCAAAGGTTTACCGCTGGGATCAAAACTTTTGAATTTGCCGTTTTCCAAGTCATTCTTGAAAAAAATCTCTTTTTCCATGGCGCCATTCTCATAGTAATACCGCCAAGCCCCCTCTTTTTTCCCTTGTTTGTATCGGCCTTGTATTTGCAAATGACCGCTTGGCAAGAAGGCCTCGTACAAGCTATCGAGCTGCCCGTTCAGGTGTGTGCCTTTTTCGCTGATACGGCCAGTAATGTAATAAAATGCAAATGGCCCATTCTCTTTGTCATTATAAGACACTTCGCCTTGTAGATTTCCATTCAAAAAATAGAATTGCCACAAGCCTGTTTTAAGCGAGTCTTTGGTCCAATATCCTTTTGTTTTTATTTTTCCATTGCCATAAAACTCGATCAGTGTGTCTTGTGCCAAAACAAAACCGATTGCCTTACAGGCTAATAGAATTAGTAGAAGAATGCGCCTCATATACTGTGATTGTTTCAACAAATTAACAAATAATAGCGAAAAATGAAATGGCGAATTGATTCATTTCAAATATGAAGCAGTAGAAATTCACAGCATTTTACTGCGTTTCACTAAATATGATTCCAATACTTTTTCCACCCCCTCTTGAATATCGGCACGCACATAGTCTATTTTTAACTGCGCGCAACGCAGCATTATTTGGCGGGCATTTTCCAACACTTTGGCTTTAAACATCTCGTAGACTTCCTGCGGCATCAATTTTATCTTTTCGGCCGTTTCTATGTCAATAAATTCTACTGGTCTATTTTCAAAATCAAGTTCCAATTCGGTTTTGCGGTCGTACACATGAAAAAGCAAGACCTCGTTTTTGTTGTGCTTCAAATGCTGCAAGGAATTGAATAGCTGGTCTTGCTGCTCGGAATTGTCCATCATGTCGCTAAAAATGACAATGAGCGAACGCTTGTGAATGGTTTCGGCCAAAGTGTGCAAAGCATCCGACACATTGCTTTTTTTGTTTGTCGCCTGTTCTGTTTTGGCCATAATGTTTTCCAATTCGGCAAACAATATGCGCAAATGCGTACTGGTTGACTTCACTTGGCTCTGAAATCCAACTTTCGTATCGAAAAAAGAAACACCAACCGCATCGCGCTGTTTTTGAAGCAAATAAGCAAGACAGGCGCTGGCAAAAGCACTAAAGGCAATTTTCCCTTTCGATTGCATGGGAAAATACATAGAAGATGAAATGTCCAACAAAATACGACATCGTAAATTGGTTTCTTCCTCAAATTTTTTTACATACAACTTGTCGGTCTTGGCAAAAATCTTCCAATCGACAAATCGGGTCGATTCGCCCGGATTAAAATGTTTGTGCTCCGAAAACTCGACTGAGAAGCCGTGATATGGCGACTTGTGCAAACCGGTGATAAAACCATCTACGGTTTGTTTGGCCAAAAACTCAAAATGACCAATTTTCTTTAATTCTACCTCTAATTCTGCCATCGGTTACAATTTCGGACAAATATGAAAACAAAGCATTTTTCGAATAGAAAAAAGAAAAAATAATTTTTGACACATCACATGGATTTACTTCAATATATAAAGAATAGAAATTCATCATATTATTATATTATCCAAAATAATGCTCTACTCAAATGTTGTATAAAAAACAAAACATCTAAAATTAGTTGTAAAATATATCAAAATCATTTTTTAATATTGTGACTTAAAAAGAAACAAAAGTGGAAGAAAATAACGACAACCAACTTATATTTTCAAAAAGAATAAGGGCAGGTAAACGCACCTATTTTATCGACATAAAACCTTCCAGAACCGGCGATTATTACATTACACTAACAGAAAGCAGGAAAAAATCTGACGGAAACGTGGTAAGTTTCGACAAACACAAATTGTTTATTTACAAAGAGGATATTTTTAAATTTTCAGAAGCACTTAAAGAAACTTATATGCATTTGAAAACAAATCTTATGCCTAATTACGATTTCGAAGCCAATACGAGGTCGGAACAGTCGGAAGAGAACTAAAAATCAGTCTATAACAGTAAGTTTGATGGTGGTGGAAACACCATCTTCGGTGAAAATCTTGCCCAAGTATTGACCAGCTTTTAGCTTGCCAATGTGAAAATGATGGAAACTTCCTTCAGCACCTTTGTATTGCACTATATTTTTTTCCACAACTTCGCCCAACAAATTCAATATTTGCAATTCCAGTTTGACCTCTTTCCCTTTTTTATCAAATACAATCAATTGATTTTCAACAGGATTATTGTACCAAAACCGATTCACACCCGAAGTGTATTCTTCAGAAGTGGCGGTGAGGTTTTGCATAGAGGAAATAGCCTTGTACAAATTTAGTTTTCCAAATCCCCACTGATTATGTCCAGCTGTTGGTATCACGCCCGTAAACTGGTCGGTAGTGGTGTTGGTCGTCAAAACGGTTTTCACCTGTTGGAAAGTGAGCGAGGGGTTGGCTTCCAATAACACGGCGATGCAGCTAGCTAAAAAAGGTGAAGCAAGCGAGGTCACTTCAAAACCAAACCAATACCAAGTGCGATCTCCCAGCGTAAAAGCAGTTCCCTCTACCAAATAGTCCTTTTCGTTTCCGTTGGGGTCAATCGAAAAACGATTGGCAGGACATATTAAACTGGCAGGCGAGGATATTTCGGGTTTGGTACGGCCATCTAAAGTGGGGCCAAAACTAGAGAAAGGAGTTACCTGTCCCGAATCGGCTGAAAAGAAAACATCATGACCTAAAATATTTCGAAATTTGGTTTGGGCAACGTGTGCCCCTGCCGTAAAGATGCTTTTTGAAGTGCCTCCAAGTTCGCTTATGGTGTACTGTGTATCGCCCGTCAAATACCCCGACATGGTAAAACCTTTGGTAGTTTTGTTTGAAAAAAACGCATTTTGGGCACACCAACCATGCACTTCGTTGTTTCTGCTGCTAATGCTCACCGCAATGTCTTTGCCCGTGTTTGTGTGATTGTGCAAAAAAGCTAAAAAACAATTGGGGCGGTTATTGGTCGATGTTTTAGTCGTATTGACCACATATATCAAACTAGTGTCTTTGCCAAATGGCACCAGCAATTGGAAAGTCCCCTGATTGAGCGTTGAAAACGAACTGGAAGTGTAGCTTATGGCGCCTGTCACCTTGTCAATAGCCCTTATCACTATCTGAAAGCTAGAATTGGGTTTCCCCCACAAGTCGAGAATGGAAAAATTGACAGTATCTGACTGCAAAACCAACGAAGAAGAAGTAGAAAAAGAAGACCCCGAGGTATGTTTCAAATGTATCACATCGCGCCCCCAATTGCCCGCTGCTCCTACCACAATGCCTACCCCAGTAGCCACAATACTGTCTATGGCTTGGTCAAACAAAGAAGTACCATCGTGTGGACCTATCTGACTTCCCCAACTCAGATTAAAAACACCCTTTTTTTTCAAATTGCTTGTTTCCCTAAAAAAATACTTCATACCGTCGAGCAGGCTATTGTCGGTTCTTTCCGAAGAAATCATGATCATTTTGGAATTAAAGGCAGCACTTTTGTATTTTCCAATGCTGCCGTAGCCACTGGCTCCTAACGCCCCTGCCACTATGTTGCCGTGGTTTTCTTTCAATGAATCATTGCCAACTGCTAAGATTTCTTGCTCTCCCACAACTTCAGTTCCATAATTAAAGCCATTTGGTTTGCGTCCCGAATTCAGTGTCTGCGCCCAAACTTTCAGAATGCGCAGGCTATCGCCATTTTCGGTTCGAAAAGCTGGATTGGAATATTCAATGCCCACATCGATAAGGCCAGTGATAATCCCTTTTCCGGTATAAGGCATTGGCAACCCTACCCCACTGTGCACCAAATCGACTGCCGCATCGCGCCTTGCCGACATAAGCTGGGGTTCGGCCTTGCGGGCCAGGGAAAGATGGGCAATACCTGAATATTGGGCAAGTTTTGCCAGCTTGTTGAGTCCAGTGGAAAAAGTGTACAAACCCTCAGCGACTTGACTGTATCTGCTACAGAAATGTTGCAGACTGTCGCTGGTTTGGTTTGGTTTTAGTCGTAAAACACCACCCAATTCTGGGTTTCCATCGGCTATATTTACACCATAGTAGCTTTTCAAAAAAGATTTTTCAGGCTTTAGCTTGGCTTCCCAAAGGGCTATTCCAAACAGACCGTCGATACAGGGCTGAATGGGTTCTGTGAGCAGCTCTTTGGGTTCATTTGAAATGGGAGTGCCTTTTTGGGCAAACACACAATAAACAAATGAGGTAAGGAAGCAAATAATAAAGGCTTTTTTCACTATAACTAGTTTTTAGGGACTGTCAAAGGAGCAAATTAAATTACAAAAAACATACTAGATAGATTGCTTACTAAAAGAAATTGTAACCTGGCACATAGCTTGTATATCGAAAGCGTATAAGCTCTTTTTTTACAAAAAATAAATTCAAAACCTAGTGCAAATCCAAATAACAAAGTAGCTTTTCAGATTCAACAAAATGCGTCACTAAAGGTTTTGAAGCCGACCAAAACACACACATATATATTTAT
>JBIKRJ010000012.1:0-22117 GCA_044349205.1 Cytophagales bacterium
ATGTGTGCCCCCGTAAATATGCCCAATGTGGTGTTGAACTGGCTGTAAAAGAGGTTGCTTTCAAACCATTTTTTGTTGTATGCTAATGAATATGAGAAGTTTTTTTCCTCAAATCCCGAATTTGACAAATAATATTGGGGCGTTTTAGAATTGCCCGCCTTTTTGTAAGTGCCTTGAAAGCGCCATTGCAAGGGAATTTTTACGCCCAATTTTCCTTCTAGAATAGCCGATGCTGTAGCTTGGCGATTGTTCCCCATCCCCACAAGGTTCACTTCGCCAAAAACCCCTCTTTCCGAAGGCATTTTGCGTGGCTCCACCACCACCACTCCCGCAATGGCATCGGAACCATATCTTACCACCGAAGTGCCCTTGACGACCACCAACTTGTCCGATACAAAGGGGTCTATTTCGGGAGCGTGTTCGTTGCCCCATTGTTGGCCTTCTTGTCGCAACCCAGCATTCAAGGTCAACACCCTATTGCCATATAAGCCGTGTATGACGGGTTTGGCTATGGAAGTTCCCGTACGATACACCTCTACTCCAGGCAGTTCCTTTAGTGCATCGGCAAGGGAAAGACCCCGCGTTTTTTCCAAAGATTTTCCATCCAATACCGAAGTGGTGTAAGTGGCCTCTACTTCCGTTTTTGCTCCATAAATCGTGACCGATTCCAACACGCAGGTATCGGTGTGCAATAGTATTCTATCGTAAACGGGTTCTTCGGTAAGCTTGTATGTGGCGGTATAGGACTTGTATCCCAAGAAAGAATACACCACCACTTGTTCGCCTTGGCATAGATTTTGGAGCTCAAATCTGCCTTTGGCGTCGGTCACGGTGCCCGTTTTCCCTTCTTTCAAAAAAACAGAAACCCCTTCAAATGGCATATTGGTTTCGCCATCCAAGACCATACCTCTTATTTTCAAACTGCAAACGGGCTGGGCAGCCGCCCAAAGCATCGACAGTAGCGAAACAAGAAAGATATTGGCAGGTCGCAAATTTCTCAAAAGGAAATAATTGATAAAGAGGGGGCAAAGATACGGAAGTGCGTATTTATTGCAACATTGTTGCAGATGTGGGGTGTTTTCAATGGGTGATTTTCAGTAATTTAATAGCATTGCCAAATATTTGTGCCTTGGTTTATGGAATGGTTTGGCATCGACCTTTTTCACAACTTTTGGAGGTACGAGTTGAACCAATCAAAAACATCGAGTAGCATGGGCACCACTCCTGTTTCGTGATTTTTTCCTGGTAGAGATACAAAACTGACATTATTCGCTCCCAATTGTTGCATGTATTTAAATGTGTTTTCACTGTCGGTGTAAGGTACAATTTCATCGGAAGTACCATGATAAAATCTTATTGGCTTCGCAGGCTTCCAATCGTATAGACTGTTGGTATTAAGGGCTGCAATAAATTTAGTATCTGTTCCCTGTTGTACTGCCTTTACAAAATTTGCCTGCAAAAGAGTGTCTAGTTTAATCGTTAACTGACTATTCACTACTCCACTTGACGTGCTGCCATCGATTAAATCTGGAATTCGTGTCGCATAAGGCTCTTGAAAAAAATAATTCAGTGGGGTGTTCCACCCATATGTTATGCGAAAGGACTGAATAATATAAGCGATGTAGTTTGGTGAAGGAAATGAGTCTTTGGCCGATATTTCATTAAAAATTCCAATCAGATTGTAACCCCCTGCACCAACAGCAGATGCAGTAAGTTCGAGCGAAACTATTGGTTCTTTTTCTATACTTTTGGCTGCCGCCATCGTTACATTTCCCCCTTGTGAATATCCTGACATAAACAGTTGCCCATTGTGGTTCGCGTTTAGCACAATCAACAATTCTTTTGCTGCTTCTATCAAATCGCGCACCGTCCTTGCCGAATACTCTGATACATAGTACGGATGCACGATACCCAATGAACTGCCAAAGCCTATATAATCGGGGGATAAGGTTATGAAACCAACGGAGGCCATAGCACCAGTGACTAATTTTTCATAACTGCTGTTTGAAGGGGCTATCGCATTATCGAATATTGTTCCGTGATGAAATGAAAGTATAGGCCAATGCGTCCTGCCTTTCGGTATGCTAATTAGACCAGAAGCTACTATTTTCTTTCCCTTGTATAGGGTATTGTAAAATATCTTATAGTTGTTAGTTGAGTGTTTGGCTTTTTTCAACAAGGGCGCCAATTCAGGTTGAAAGATTTGAAGCGTTGCATAGGTGCTCGCTTGGGTCGAATCGACAAGTGCATACGAATGTAAATAGCTGATTTTGGGCTCGGATTGTGGCGCTATTATTTCTTCTGTCTTTTTTTTGCAAGACAATATGGGCAATGCCAAAAGGATGACTACACTATATAAGCCTTTGTAAATCATCTTTTACAAGATTTAATGTTTGTTACAATGTAATGTATTTTTTCAGGATAAAATATTCGTTCACAATATCTTGAACAACTTCAATAGCTGTCTCACTCCTATTAACCATCGCCGCAATCTGGCCTATTTCTAGTTCGCCCTCTTCCAAATCGCCTTCAAATATCCCGCGTTTTGAACGGCCTTTTCCCAACAAGTTTTTTAGTTCCTCGGCTGACGCTCCTTTCATTTCCAATTCCTTGACCTGTTGGTAAAAAGTGTTTTTTACCATTCTTACCGGATTCAGTTTTTTCAAAACCAACTCGGTTTGACCTTCTTCAACCTCGCATATTTTTTGTTTGAAATGGTCGTGTGCCGACGATTCGACCGAGGCTGCAAACCTTGTACCTATTTGTACGCCTTCCGCTCCTAGGGCAAAAGCGGCCAACATGCTTCTTCCCGAATACACGCCACCGGCGGCAATAATCGGAATGTCGAGTTTTTCTTGCAACATTGGAATAAGACAAAATGTGGTGGTTTCTTCCCTGCCATTGTGCCCGCCCGCCTCAAATCCCTCGCCCACAACCGCATCGGCGCCCACATCTTGGGCTTTCAGCCCAAATTTTACGCTGGACACGACATGTATTACCTTCCCTCCTTTTTCTTTGAGCCAAGGTGTCCATGTACCTGGGTTTCCCGCCGATGTGAATACAATTTGCACCCCTTGCTCTACCACTATTTGCATTAATTTGTCGATGTCGGGATAGATTAAAGGGACATTTACGGCAAAAGGCTTGGTTGTCGCTTCTTTGGTTCTGACTATATGTTCTCGCAACACATCGGGTCGCATAGACCCCGCCCCTATTATTCCTAATGCGCCAGCATTACTTACCGCCGAAGCCAGTCGCCAACCACTACACCATACCATTCCTGCCTGAATTATGGGGTATTGTACTCCAAATAGTGTGGTAATCCTGTTGTTAAATTGTATGTTTTCCATATTCGAATCGTAATAACGAGTGGTTACAATTTATTTTGCTTAATTTGTTGGGTAGTATCACTTTTAGTATTTTGCTTCTACAAATTCTTGTAAAATGTCTAAGTTAAAGAATATTATCAAACAGCTCTCAGACAAAGACAGCCAAGAGATTTACAATTCTCTGATAAACAGCAATGCCGAAAAATCGGCTTATTTGCTCAAATTCATGAGAGAAAAACAGTTTTCCGACAGCAAAATAATGGAAGAGCTGGAGGTAAACCACAACGCTTATTACACACTGCGGTCGCGTCTGAACCAAAAAATAGAGGAGTACCTTTTGCTTCAAATAGAAAATCCGAGAACGGATATTCTGAAAAAAGTGGCCTCGATACAAGAAATTTTCTTCACCAAAAAGAAGGCTATCATTGTGGCCTCCTTAAAAAAACTGGAAAAAGAACTGATTAATTACGACATCTCGAGCGAGCTTACCATCGTGTACAAATACCTGAAAAGGCTTCATGCCTACTCGCCCGAAAAATATTACTACTCGCAACTATACAACAAACACGTGGCCTACATGCTTGCTTTAGATAAAGCCGAAGACCTGTTGGCCGATTATTTCAGAACACTAGAATCCTTTTTTATTCAGGGCAAACACTACAAAAACATACAGCTTGGCTTTTTGTGCAACGAAATAAACAACGTGTGCAATTTGTACCACTCGCACCGATTGTATGTATATCAAAGTGCCGTCAACATTTATCATCGGCTTTTTATAGACGAAGACCATAACAAGGAAATAGAAAGTATAGAGGATATTTTCGACAAGGTAAACACCATTCTGGACACCTACGGACAAGACACTACTTACTATCATTTGCACACCGTTTTCGAGTTTCTTCGCTACGAATACTCCCAACAAAAACAGCTACACGAACAAGCCGAAAAACATTACAACGAGGTAAACGACTATGCCTCGGCACTTCTGACCAACTATGGTTTCTATACTTTTTCTCCACGCTTCCTTTTTTCGAAAATAGAGCGAAACAGAGGTTTGAACGCACTATCTGACTTATATGAAGAAAATAAGGTGCTGTTTTTGGACTATGAAAATGACGTACACGACATTGGCCGCACTCTCATCTACATGACCTACCGCGCCGTAGTATGTTTTTTTGTGGACAAATACGAAGAGGCTGCCAAATGGCTGAACAACTTGCTTAACGAACTTAGCCTGAAAAAATACCCCGTTGCATTGCTCGACGTAAAAATCCTTCTTGCCCTTCAGTACTGCCTAATACGCGACGAGGAATTGTATAACCAATTGGTTAGCAGCATACAAAGACAAGTTCGCATTTTGGGCAAAGACGAGTGTGGGCACATTACTTTGCTTATCAAAATGATGAAGGTAAGCATGAAGGAAACCGGCAAAAGCCGCTATTCCAAAATATCGGCATTGGTAGAACAACTGAAAAAAATAGAGCCCGAAGGCTTTTCAGTTTTGAAAATGATAAAACCCGACGAGCGTTTTGTGCAACAACTGTGCGCCGTGCAATAATCTTTTTTGTGCAATCGCTTGCCCTACCGTTTTGGGGCATTTCTTTCTATTTTTGTTGCCAAATACGACCACATGAAACGTCTTCTTTTACTGCTTTTCTCTGTTTGCTTGTATAATGCCGCTTTTTCCCAAGAACGATTGGGAAAACAGTCGGACGAACAAAACGAAACCAAGCGCTACAAATTTGCTTTTGAAAAAAACAAAATGGCAGATGGTGTCAGTGTTTCCTTGCCCAAAGGTTTTCGTGCCTTGCAAGACGGCGAAACCAAACTAAAATATCCCAATTTTCACAAGCCAGTGAAAATGATGACCAGCGCCGACGAGTTGGCCGACTTTGGTTACAACATTTCATTCAACCAGTGGGGGAAAAATCTGAAGCTGCTAAAGGAATTTATGAAAGCAAACCACACGCACTATTTCGTCGATATTCAATACCAACAAGACACTATCAAAAAAATGAACGGTAGAGATTTTGTCGTGTTGGAATTTGTTTCGTTTACACAAAATAAGGAAACCGATCGTCAACTAGCTCCCATTCGCACCTATTCATATATGCTGTACACCGTAGAAGACAATCGGATTTTGGTATTCAATTATACTTGTCCGGCCCGCTACATGGACAAATGGAAGCAAGCGGCGCCCCAAATCATGTCCTCTGTAAAAATTAACCCAAGTTTGGATTTAAATAATGCCACCTCGCAAGTACCCAAGAAAACGAAAGGGAAAAAAATAACCGACATTGCCAAAGGCGGAGCTACAAAAAAACCAGTAAAACCTACCGAAACCAAAGCCAAGTAAAACCCTGCCGTGACTGCTCCCGAACTGCATTCCAAATTCATGGCCGAAGCGCTGAAGGAGGCCCAAAAAGCCTTTGATGATGGCGAAATTCCAGTGGGAGCTGTGGTAGTATGCGAAAATAAAATCATTGCGCGTGGCTACAACCAAACGGAACGCCTGACCGATGTAACTGCCCATGCCGAAATGATTGCCATTACTTCGGCAGCCAACTATTTAGGTGCCAAATACCTAAATGAGTGTACTTTGTATGTAACACTAGAGCCATGTGCTATGTGTGGCGGAGCCATCGGTTGGAGCCAATTGGGCACACTCGTTTTTGGAGCTCCAGACGAAAAAAAAGGCTTTAGAACGCTTAATAGCAAAATTTTGCACCCGAAAACCGAAGTTGTTTCGGGAGTAATGGCCAAAGAGTGCAGCAGCATTCTATTGGATTTTTTCCAAAAACTACGCGATTAGTAGAAACAAAAATTGCCGGGATTGATGCCCGCGTCAAACTTCCCAAGTTCTTGTCCGCTTGGCGAATACATATACACTTTGCCTACTTGATTATTGTCGACCGCATCGGACACGTACAGTCGGTTGGTTTTCCCGTCCAAACCCAATGCGTACAAATTTCGGGCATTACCCGTTATGAAGGGCGCTGTGACATCATTGGCATCTACCGCCATCTTGCAAACTCCCACCGACGAATATTTTTCGGTGCCGCCGCCAATGGCAGTCAGTAAAAAGTAAAGCGTATCTCGACTGTTGTTGACAAGCACATTCGAAGGAAAATTTGTTCCTGTTTCGATTGTCTTCTCAACTTTTTTGGAATAGGGATTTACATAGACAAGCCTCGTGTCGCTTTTGGATGTTTTGTAACCGCCACAGGCCACTACAATTCTGTCCCACTTGTCGACCACCATACTTTGGGCTCCTTTTCCAATGTATATGCTGTCGGTTTTGGTATCGGAAGCTGGGTCAATCACATACAAGTAGGGTTGCCAATAATTGGTTACATATACCTTGCCCAAATGGTACAACATGCGCTCGGTCCAGCCGCTACAAGGTATTTTTTTTTCAACAGTATAGGTGTTGAGGTTTAGCACCGAAATGTTATTGGCGTACAAATCGCTCACATAGGCTTTGGAATAACTGATAGGCAAAATGTAGCGTGGGGAAATAAAACCGGAAACGGTGGCAATACTGCGAAAAGATTGCGCGTCCAATACTTCTATTTTTTGGGAATTGTTCACCACTACATACATGCGGCCGTTCCACACTACGGCCGACTGCGCCACATCGCCCAGTTTTCGACCATTGCTTACTTTAAACGCGTCGCTGGTACACTCGGCTGTTTTGCCATTTACAAAAGTGAGACTTGCATTTTCAAATTGGAAATTGCCCTCGTTTACGACCAACACATTGGAAGAGCCTTCGGGCAAAAGCACGGGTGGGTTTTCGGGCCTTGGACTGGGTTTATCGCTTTTGCAAGCAGAAAAAAGGGTATGGCACAAGGCCATTGCCAAGTAGCAAAGCACTTTTATAAACCCATTCGGCCGAATTTTTTGTCTGTTAAAAGGCATCATCTAATGACCAATTTTTCAACTTGTACACTACTTCCAACAAACAAATGAAGCAAATAAAATCCCTTTTCGAGGGAAGAAACATCGTACTGTGCCACATCGGGTAAAATCCATTCTTTTACCTTTTTTCCCGAAAAATCGGTGAGTTCTATTTTGGAAAATTGTCCGTTTTGGGGTTTTGCCACAAAATAATAGTGGCAAGGATTGGGATATACATAGTAATTTTTTTTATGGATATTAGACAGCAAGCCTGTCGCTTCTGACACATTAAGCACGCCCACCGCATCTAAGTCGAAACCCGAAGATTCGAACTCGGTTGGCCAAGGGTCGTTTATGTATCTGCCTTTGGAATCGGTAGTGGCATAGCGGGAATCTATGCTGCCTACCACGTCCACCACTTTTATGTGTGTAATTTTATTTACATCCAATCCCGCGCTGTCTTTCAATTCGTCCAAATCGAAGGGTGTGCCATACCTTGCGGTATATTTTCCTGCCAAATTGTGATACAAACGGGTGTCGGTAGGCTGAAAAGAAGGGACTTGGGTGGCATTGTCGCCCACAAACTGGGCAGGAAACCGAACGAAGCGCTGCCCGTCGGAGCTTACTTCCACAAAAGCAAATTCTAAAAAGTCGAAGGAGCCGACCGTTTCCTTGAACCCGTTTTCAAATACCGCAAAATCGAAACCCTGACCATTGCTTACGGGCTTTTCGAAAGTTAAAATGGCAGCACCGCCATCGCCCAAACTGGCCCCGCCGTTGTAAACAGCAGCACTCCCCACCGCATTGTTTTCACTTCCGGCCGATGCGCGCCCTGCCGATGGGTTGGCTATGTTCATATATCCTCGGTACAAAATACAGGAACTAGCCCATTCTTTGAACACCGCGCTATCGCATTTGATGGCTGTACTGCCCGGCTGCCCCGCCCGAGGCGCAAATTGCCCATACACCAAAATGTGGGACATCAATGTGATAATAAGTGTGGCCTTTCTCAAAAAACTAGTCTTTTACAATTCTATGAGTACTGCTTTCGTTGCTCGATTTCAAAACCAACACATACAAGCCTTTCGGAAATGTTTCGGTATTGATTGTTTCTTCAATGCCATCAAAACCGCCTTCCGCTATACTATTGGCAAGCATGTCTTTGATTTCCCACTTTTCAAATTGCCCATTTGAACGTAGGGTGAGGTTGTGTTTGAATGGATTTGGAAAAACATTGGCTTGGCGATTTTCGTTGGAAGTTGAAAGACCCGCAACAGCACCACTTCGATAATCGATGGCAACCGCCGTGGTAGATTGCCCTACTCTTATGGAATCGGGGTTTTGAGAGGGCGCAAACTTGATGAGCCACCCATCACCGGTATAATTGGGTTTCAGTACCAAATAACGATTGTTGATGGTGTCATACGCGGCCGAAATACCGAAAGAAAACTCGGAAGAGAGAAGGTTTGTCGGCAAAACTTCTTTCGTATCGGATTGCTTGTTTATTCGGATTGCCGATAATGTGGGATTGGTAGATTCAAGTCCGAAAATGTAGTCTTGCGTTACGGAAAGCACAGTCGTAAATGGCACATTGTGAACTACGGTGGTGCCTACCAATTCGAACAAACTGTCTTTTCCGTTTGAAAAATACACATGCTGAAGCAAATCCAAGGGTTCGTCCACTATTAGCCCCTTTATGCCTGCACCTTTTGTACCCAAGTTTATCGTATTCATCAAGCTATTTGTGTTCAAATCGAGGATACTGAGGTAGCCAATACTATCAGAAAAACATCCATAAGGAGCACAAGCATCGTTTTTGCCTTTTAAGGAATAAGATACATAGGCTTTATTGCCGTGAATGGCCACATCGGTACATTCATTTGGTATTTCAGGAACAGAGGCCAATTTTTCGAGTGTGTTCGCATCGTATATGTCAACATAATCGCCTACCGCACCGTAGCCCTTGGCGATGACAACTTTTTGCTCGTTGGCAGCCACCGCCTGCACTCCTGAAGTTTCGACGGAATCCAGTCGGGCATATGTGTCCAAATCGTACCATACTAGTAAATCTTTTCCGCTGGCACGGCCTATGTGTGCAATGGCTTGTGCGTGGCGGCCCCGCTTCTGTATTTTCACAACATTCGAAAAATCGCCAAAAACCGAATCAATATACGTAAGCTTGTCTGCGTGTACTACGCCCACCTTCACTCTATTTCCTGGGGCTAAAAAATTTCCCCCCGAGGTAAAAACATATTGATTCACATAATTCGTTTGGGCAAAAACGAAGGAAAATGAATGGATAATGGCAAATATAAGACAGGTTTTTTTCATGTATCGGCTTTAGTTGAACGTAGCAGTCATTCCAATTTGATAATTTCTAAGGGGCATCGGATATGCCGCCACAGTTCTATAGTTGGCGTCCCACATATTTTGTATTCTCAAAACCAAGGAAGCCGTCCATTTGTTGAAAGATTTGCTTTGGCTTAGCACCACATTGCCTAGGTGAAATGGAGAAAGCCATTGAGAGTGGTCACTCGCAATGTAGTTGTAGCCCGTATAGGTATGGTTGTACTCGAAATAAAAACCTCTAAATCTGTAATTTACGTTCCCATTTGCCTGGTACATAGGAATAAAAATTTGCTGCCTTCCAAGCGACTGGTCATTTTCCAAAATACTGGTTTGGTTGACCGACGTGACATACGATGTAGAAACCAAGAGATATAATTCGCTTTGCTTAGATTTGATTTGTGCCCCTAGACGATTTTCGATGCCTTGGGTATGAATTTTGGCCACATTTTTTGCCGCCCAATAACTGCCACTAGGCACCCATCTTATCCAATTTTGAATATCTCGGTCGAATGCGGCTAACTCATAAAAAGCACTTGTTTTGTTCCTTTTGCCCAATATGCGAGCCGAGGTTTCTACATTCAATCCCTTTTCGGGCAACAAGTTGGGCGTACCGCCTGGCTTCCAATACAATTCGTTGAATGTAGGAAGTCGGAAAAATTGGGTGGCATGGGCTTTCAACATAAGCCATTGGGTTGGCTTAAACTCCATTCCTGCCGCGGGCACCAAGGGGATGCGCGTATTCTTCACCATTTCTTGCCTCGCCGAGGCCTGCCATTGCCATTTATTGTTCTTGCTGGTGTATTTGTATTGAACAAACAAGGCAAGTAATCGCCGGGTAGGCGTACCCATTTCATATCTCTCGTTGTCGGGCAGTTGCGCCCCGCCTAACAAGCCGCTGTATTGCGAATGAACCGATGCTTGCTGATGCGTTGCATTCAACCCCAGATTGAATTGGTGCCGCTGCGATGGGTTGTATCGAAATTCACTTTCGGCAGTAAACACATCGGCAAGACTGTTGGTTTTTTCTTCGCGTAGGGGTTCGCGAAAAACGATTTGTTCGCGCAGCCAAGCCGATCGCAAAAGCCACTCCCATTTTGGGGCCGTTTTTTGGTATTCTACATTCGAACGAATATTGCCGTGGTTCAAATTGCCATTAACTTCGGTCGGCGGATTTTGCCTGTAATTATCTTGTAACCAAAGTCTTGCCGAAAGAGTGTTGTTTCGCCAACGCACATAATTTTCTGCCAAAAACCCTTGTTGTTTGGAGGCCGCATGTTTTACCTCACGCGCGATGTTTTCCACATTGGCAGTATAGCTGTTTTGAGCTTCGGAATACATGGCCCTGGCGCTCGCATACCAGTATTTGTTACCAAAAGAGATTTTGGCTTGTTGCCGCAAAAGACCAAAGCTTCCCAACTCGGTGTTAGTTTTGAAGGAAAAGCCCTTGCCAAAATGTGGTTTGTTGTTGAGTAAAACCGCACCGCCCACTGCTCCACTACCCCACATATATGCTGCACTGCCCATTTGAATGCCAAGCTCATCGGAAAAAAACAGCGGAGCAAGCGAAATATCTGAAGTTCCATTCATGATACTTTGCAAATTGAAGCCGTTCCACACCACGGCCGAATGTACATCGCCACTTCCTTGAAGTGATAGCGTGGCAAGACCCCCCGCCCCGTATTGACGCACGAAAACGGCATTGCCTATAAACAACTGATCGGCAAGGCTACTTCCAAGCCTGTTGGCAAGTCCGGCACTGTCGGTCATCACGATGCGCTGCCCCGTCGAAAAGTTTTTAACACGAGAATTCAGCACCTCAACGGCTGGCAACGTATAGGTTTTGGACAAAAGCGTATCGTGCTGCGAAAGCGCAGGAAAACAATAAAAAACCCATAAGATGCTTTTATGGCGCATTGCTTTTAAACATTGGCGCTATTCAAAGGAATGGTGACAAAACATAAAATGGGTTAGCGCTAGTGGCCATTCGGATAGGCCACAAAGTCACAAAACATCATCTTAATGTTAATCAAACAAGTCCTTCATGCTTTTGACCCCGAAAGCATTGAACAGACGCTTGGTGTTGGCAGGTCTTCTGACTCATTTCCATTTTGCCAACCTTCCCACCCCTTGGCAAGTAGAGGCAGTGGCTATGCAGAGCAAAATGTTGCAAGAAACTCACAGCTGCGGGCACAGTCCCTGTTTTTCACAGGATTCCCTTTTCGTCTTTTTTGGCAGCCTGCCGAAAAAGAACCAACTCCAATGCAAAGGTATGCAAATATGATTAAGCCGAATATAAAATCTGTTTCGGCTAACGCTATGTAACTTTACATTAGCGTTTTTTTAACATCTTTTTCTTAAAAGATAGAACAGGTTTCAATCAAATATAAATTTCATTTTACGTTTGTGAATCTACTATCTTTATATTGTTTCGCTTAAACAAACTACTATGCCCCGTTTTTTCATTCTTTTGATTTTTTCGCTGCATGTCCTGTCGCCTACTTTTGGCCAGCCCTCGCCTAAAAAACCGGTTGCCAATACGAAATATATCTACAAGAGCATTCTGGATGGAATAGTGAATTACTACAAAAGGAAGTGCGAAAAAATAAGCCTGAGCCAAGAAGGTGAAAGACTCAACATAACAGGAACATTAGAGGAGGATAATCGTATGGGAATTGAGTTTTCAAGACTGAAAAAAGTTACTTGCTGGGCGATATCAACGGCGATAATACAGAAGATGTGATAGGCGCTGTCCACACAGAAGGCCCTGGAAACTCCTACTCCACAGACTTTTTTGTTTTTACAAAAGACAAAGGGGTGTTTACGCTTCGCGAGGTGACGTATGAACATGAAATGGGTGTCTCGGGCAATTGTTCTCTCGACAAAATAAAGGATGGCATTGTGTATGGCACTACCCTTGACTGGCACAAAACCGACAGTCGCGTGAGTCCTACTTTGAAATATGCCATTAAGCTGAAGTTTGTGAAAGGAAAACTTCGGTTGATAGACCAGAAGTTTTTGGGAAGAAGGCAATAATTGCATATTCTCTTCCTCTCAATTCACTTTGTCTCCCCTTATTTCTCTGTATTTTTTTCGGGCTTCCACCACGTGGATACTTGCTGGGAATTGCGTTACTATTTTATTGTAGCACTCCATTGCCTTTTCGCGGTCTTTTAGCTGATACTCGTACATTTGGGCTATTTGGTAGGCTGCATCATCGGCTAGTATGTCGGTTGTGTGTTCTTGTAGCAATTGTTCCAGTTTGACTATGGCTATTTGGTATTGGCCAAACTGTCGGGCAATTTTGGCTTCCAAAAACAAAATGTCGTCTTTCAGGCTCTTGGCTTTATATTCCTTGTACAATTCTTCGAGCTCTTTATTGGCCTCTTTCCATTTGTTTTGAAATATGAGCAATTCCACTGCAGCATATCGTTTCAGTGCATACCCTGTAGTGTCTTCGGCGATATTGTCTTGTATGAGCACGCTTAGTTGAATGGCATCGTTAGATATTTCGCGAGAAGTAGCCAATTTCAGCACGTCCATTTGCTCTTCAGCCAATTTAAAATCCCCCTGATAATAGTACAATTTGGCATTGCGCAATTTTGCCTCGTGTCCCAAAAGCTGGTCTTTTTCCATTAATTCTACTTGGGAATATAGCAGTGTAGATTCCCAAGGCTGATTGTCGAGCAAATACAAATCGCCTAAATGTAGCTTTGCTTGGGCTTGGAACTTTTTGTCGAACGCGCTTTTTTTCAAGGCTTGGTTCATGATCATAATAGCCGAATCTAACTTGTTCAGATAAAAACCATAAAGGAGTGCTAAATCGGCCTCATGCTTGTACACTTGTGTGCTACTGCTTGTATTTGTTTCGGATATCAGGTCCAAATAGTTTTTTGCCAAGCTATATAGTTCGTTCTTATCGACAGGAAATTTCGATTTTATCTTCTGTTCTTTGGCCGAAACACTTTTGGCACGGGCTTGGTAGTAGTTGGTCGTTCTTGGATAATCTTTTACGATGGTTTCATATATCCTGATGGCAACATCATATTCTTTGTTTTCCAATGCCAAATCGGCGACTTCTTCCTGTTTTTCCCCATTTAGCTTGTATCGTTTGTCGAGCGCTTTTGCTTGAATAGCTGCACTTGAAAAGTCTTTTTGTTGCACAAATAACCACAAGAGCAGCTCCGTTACCATGTTATTTAATGGGTCTGATTGTGCTAGTTCCAACAACAAAATACGAAAATGCTCCATTTCGGCTGGTTCTGTCAAATAGTTTTGCAAAACGTATTTTGACTGTTCAATAGGTTCGTTGTTGACCATAAAACCCATGAGTAATTCTTCCGACATCTCACGCTGATTTCCCTGTGTCTTTTTTACTTCTGCCATTTCCTTGTAATAGGCAGTGGTATTTTTTTGTACATACCTAAAAGCTAATATGACTAGTTCCAACAGCTCATATTCTTTTTTAGCCAAAAGATAAGAAACACCTAGATCAGAGTTCTGCGGATAATCAAGGCACTCTTTTATGGTTTTTTGGGTAATCTTTTCAAAATCTTTGCTACCGATACGTTTTAAAAACAAGATATAATCATACTTGTAATAAATATTGGTAGGCTCGTTTTTTATCAGTTTTCTAAAAAATTTTTCGGCCATGCTATTTTCATTTAGCCTAATCAAACTTTGCACATAGCCAGGATATACCTCCTCCAGGCTAGCATTCTTTTTAATGGCTAACTCATAGTGGATTTTGGCCTTTTGAAAGTCCTCTTTTTGTAAATATTCGTTGGCCAAAGGAATGTCTTGTCCAAAGACCCAAATGGGTATCGAAAACATCAGCCAAACAATGTGTACAAATCGGCCTATATTAAATACGTTATAAAAAGACAAGATTTAAATTATTAAATACAATTACTATTAGCTTGTGGATATGTAGATAAGTTTTGAAGATTTAATTTGTTCGGTAAATTATCCATAAAACCATCACTTCAATTCACAACTTTATTATTTTATCCACAATATAACGAATTCATTTTCAATTCATTTTAAGTTTTTGCACAATCTCCGTATACTTTTCAATGTGTATTGGATTATTGAGATTTATCAAGTTATAAAAGTGGAAAGCTATAAGTGTTTTGCCAAAATATTGGATAAAAAAATTGCTTGGTGCTTGATTCGGTTTTTTGTGTGGATAAGTGATGCTCAATAGACAATTAGAAACTTATTTTAACATCCAATATTTCCCAATTTGATTTTAGTTTGAGGGTTTCTGGATAGTGATATATACGTTCGGGCATTTTTCTAATTCTATAGTCTCCTCGATTCCAACGGTTGTTTTTATTAACGTCTTCTATTATTCTCAACTTGTATTCACCATCTTTTAAGTACTCAAACAAAAATTCTTTTTTATTTGTCTGTTTCACGACATTACCATCTTTACCTACCAGTTGTACAAGTACATCTTGTGCTTTGCAATTGACCTCACCACCTATAGTACCAAATTTCTCTATCGACTTTAGGGTGTACTTCAACATTAGGGTATCTTTTAAATAACCACTCACAGGTTCAAAAGCCCTAGGATACATTTTTATTGTAATGCTATCTTTCCATGTTGAAGTAGGTTTTAGAATTACTTTTCCACAACTTTTATCTTCCTTTATTGTCATTACTTTATTGTAGTCAATATTGTTATATTCTTTTCCACCCATATATACAGTCATTATAGGTTTGAAAAATTTATAAGGTTTCGAAAGTTGTATTTCTATTTCTTCTGTCGGTTCTATTTCTCCCTTTCCCGGATTTGCCATGAATATACATTTGCTTGTATCGACATAGTCAAATAATAGATGAAGTGTATCATGTCCCGTGTTTTCAAGCAAGCTTGTAGTTGTAATATTTATATGTGCACTGTCAAGCTTGTTGGTAGGAAATAAAAAAACATATTTTCCATTGATGTAGGGATATACGTTTACCGATTTTTCGGCTATCATGTCAATGTTGATTGATGAAATCTCTTTGTTAAATTCAATACGAGGAACGTTCCCTTTTTTTGTATCAACGCTTTTGATAGTGATTTCTTCATGGTCCTCTTTTACCATTTTTATATCGAGTTTAGAAACGTTAGAAATTAATTTTATGTTGGTATTCCAGTAACCGATGTATTCTTTGTTTGGCTCATATTTACCGTTGTTGTTTTCATCGACAAATGCATACATAAAATAATTACCAGGCTTCATGTATTGAATTCTATAATCTCCAGAGTTCTCTGTTTTGGTTTGGTACAGTGGTTTTGATTTCAACAAGTCGAAACTTTCGTTTGCAGCAAAAACTTGAACAATGGTATTTTTCTCTGCTTTATTATCCAAAGCTGATTTTGCACTACCAGCCATTTCCAATGAATCGATGAAAGTGCCAGTTGAAAAAACCAAGGTGGCACTGTCCGATTTGTTACCTTCGGTAATGTCCTTGATTCCCTCTCTCAGATTAAAATAATAGGTTGTGTTCTTTTCGAGAGTGACACTGTCGAAATAAAAAGTAAGTGTATTTCGACCCACCTTCGTTCTGTATTTATCTACTGTAGGAATGACAATTAGTTGCTCTTTTAGGTTGTTTTCGTCTATCCACTCGTTGAAAACAAACTTTACTTCATTGTCTTTAAAGTTTATGCTACCGTTTTTGGGAAAAGTTTTGGCCAACCTGGGTTCTTTGGTGTCTTTATCACCACCTGTAGGCGCCACGATATTGGCACAAGAATACAGAACAAAAGCAATGACGAAGCTGAAAATGGTTGCGCGATAGTATTTCACTTATATAGGATATCGACAAAAATACGTGAATTATTAATGCTTGTTCCCAAAGTATATACCCTACCTACCTAGGTACACCATCAAAATTGAAATGTCGGCGGGTGAAACACCGCTTATTCTCGAAGCCTGACCTAATGTCTGTGGTTTTATTTTCTTTAATTTTTCTCTGCCTTCAAGTGACAAAGAGACAATATTGTCATAGTTAAGAGAAGCATTTATGCGATAGTTTTCAAGTGTAAGTATCTTTGATACAAGCTGTTCTTCTTTTTCTATGTAATTCAAATATTTTATTTGTATTTCGGCTTGCTCAATTGCTTCGTTCGAATATTTCTGAAGAAACAGAGACACCTCACCGCCTATTTCACTTAAATCTGAAATGCGTACATCGGGTCTTTTGATAAAAGTTTCCAGACTACATTTTTCTCGAATAGTTGCCGAACCTAAGGAATCCAAAAGATTATTTACCGCATCGGGACTTACTTTTTGAGTTTTGAGCCAATGTTTTATTTCGCTCACGGCATTTTCTTTCTGTATCAATTTTTCTAGTCTGTCCGATTTTGCCAAACCCAAATCATACCCTGTTTTGGTTAGTCGTAAGTCGGCATTGTCTTGCCGTAACAAAATACGGTATTCGGCACGCGAAGTAAACATTCGATAAGGCTCTTCTGTTCCTTTGTTTATTAAATCGTCGATGAGCACCCCGATGTAACCTTCCGATCTTTTCATTACAAAAGGCTCTTTTTCCAAAACAGCATTGGCTGCATTGATTCCAGCCATTAAACCTTGTCCAGCCGCCTCTTCATAACCTGTAGTACCGTTAATTTGCCCTGCAAAGAACAGATTGTCAACTAGTTTGGTCTCAAGAGTAGGTTTTAGTTGTGTAGGAGGGAAATAATCATATTCAATGGCATAAGCAGGACGAAACATTCTGGCGTTTTCCAATCCAGCTATATGAGTCAAGGCTTTGTACTGCACATCTTCGGGTAAAGAGGAAGAAAATCCATTGATGTAAACTTCTACAGTATTCCAGCCTTCTGGCTCTAAAAACAACTGATGTCTTTCTTTGTCGGCAAACCGATTTATTTTGTCTTCAATGGATGGGCAATAACGTGGGCCAAGTCCTTTTATTCTACCTTGAAACATGGGAGATTTGTCGAAACCCGTTTTTAGAATATTGTGTACCTTTTCGTTGGTATAGGTTACAAAACAACTCATTTGCTTATCGAGCGGTTTTGTCTCGTCTGAATACGAGAATTTACTTGGTTCATCGTCACCCTTTTGTTCCTCTGTTTTGCTGTAGTCTATGCTTCTTCCGTCAATTCGAGGGGGAGTACCTGTTTTCATTCTCCCCGTTTCAAAACTCAATGAGATAAGTTGTTCTGTAATGCCGGTAGCAGCTTTCTCGGCCGTTCTTCCTCCCGAAAAGTTTTTCTCGCCAATATGTATGAGACCATTCAGAAATGTACCGTTAGTTAGTACAACGGCTTTTCCTTGTATTTCTAAACCCATCGCAGTTCTAACACCCGCTACTCTCTTGTCTTTTATTAGAATCCCCGTTATTGATTCTTGCCAAAAATCTACATTTTCTATTTTTTCCAGTGCCAATCGCCATTCTTCCGCAAATTTGTTTCTGTCATTTTGTGTGCGAGGGCTCCACATGGCAGGGCCTTTAGATCTATTCAACATTCGGAATTGTATCATTGATTTGTCGGCCACAATTCCCGATAGCCCACCAAGTGCGTCTATTTCCCTAACTATCTGTCCTTTTGCCACACCACCCATTGCAGGATTGCAAGACATTTGTCCAATGGTCATCATATTCATGGTTACAAGCATGACCTTAGCGCCCATATTTCCAGCTGCCGCTGCAGCTTCACAACCAGCATGCCCAGCGCCCACTACAATGACATCATATTCCTTGAACATATTTCCGACCTTTATTAATGTTCCACGTGAAACTTTCACAAAGATAGGAACGAATTTTACGAAAAGAGCTCCTTTGTTTTCTAGTAGGTGTTTCACGTGGAACTCTTCTAGAAAAGCTATATTTTAGTAGTGAACTGAATTATTTGTCTGGTGCACGACATCGAACCGTTTTACAATTGGGAAAAATACTATCGGGCATCGCACGATAAACTTTCTCCGTTTTATGGAAATCAATACGATTACACACAATATAGCTCCGCCATTTACGACCATTACATACACCCTAAGTGGGATTACATTGGTTCTGAAACACTTTATGTCAAACTGCTTTATGTGAATTATGCCACCCAATTTGCCGTATTCGAGCTTTTCGGAGAATGGAACGATGCCATCAATAACGACATCATGCATTTGAAAAGAAACGTGTTGGACGTGCTTTCCAAAAACGGCATCAATCAATTCATACTAATTGGCGAAAATGTGTTGAATTTTCATGCTTCCGACGACAGCTATTATGAGGAATGGTTTGAAGATGTGGAAGACGGTTGGATTGCGGCTCTAAATTTTCGCTATTTCGTAGAAGACCAATGGAAAAAATACCACCTAGACAACTACCTAAATTTTGGTGGCACCTTGCTTATAGAAAATTGGCGCACAATGACGCCTTTGAAATTGTACGAACGTGTTAAAAACTTGATTATTAGGAGATTGGGTTAGATCTAGTCACTACCATTTGTCTCAAACACTCAATCCATTGCGGGTGTTTGTTAAGGCTTTCAACCAGTTGCCAATGTTCTCCGCCGTTTTCTTCAAACAATTCTTTGTACTCTTCACCAATCTCGATAGTGGTCTCAAGGCAGTCGGCTACAAAAGAGGGGGAGAAGCACAGCACCTTTTTCTTTCCTTTGGCACAAAGTTCTTTTATTTTATCGTCTGTGTAGGGTTTTATCCAAGGCGTTTTTCCTAGGCGTGACTGAAAAGAAACGGTATAGTCTTTCTCCGACAATCCAAGTTCTTTGGCCAAAAGGCGAGATGTGTTGAAACACTGTGCCCTATAGCAATGGCGGTTGTATTGGTGGTAGCTGTCGCAACAAGAGCTCAACTTACAATATTGTTTACATGAACCTTTCAATATTTGCCTTTCGGGCAAACCATGGTAGCTGAACAAGAAGTGGTCGAAAGTGGTTTCGTTTATGTACTTTCTTCCTATTTCAGCAAAAGTCTTGATCATCAATTCGTTACCAGAATATTCACTCACAAATTGTAGTTCTGGAATAATTTCCCAATCTTTTATTAAGTTCATTGCTTCTTCCAAGCTTGAACCCGTGCTGGCAGAGGCATATTGCGGATATAGCGGGAGAATGATGATTTTTTCCAAACCCACATTTCTAAATTTTTCCAACGCTTCAGCGGTACTTGGATTTTGATAACGCATACCCAACGAAACAAGGTACTGGTCGCCTAAGGCTTCTTGTAATAGTTTGGTTATTTCGTAGCCATATACTTTCAATGGCGACCCCTCGTTTGTCCAGAGTTCTTTGTATACTTTCGCCGATTTTGGAGCACGAAAGGGTGCAATGATAAGATTTACCAATAAAAAACGATTTAGGAAAGGGATGTCGATAACGCGCCAGTCCATCAGAAATTGGCGAAGATATTTTCTCACATCACTGGTCGAAGGGCTGTCGGGCGTACCCAAGTTCAAAAGTAAAACACCGATAGTTGGTTTGCGCATGTAACAAAATCAATAAAATAATGAACCCAAAAGTAGAGAAAATGTTCGTGCATAATGGCATTTGGGCTTTTAGAACCCCTAATCGCTAACCACTACTTTTAAAATTTGTATCTTCGTAAATTGAAATTAGAAATGAAGAGCAAAAATAATTATGTGGTAATTATGGCCGGGGGCATTGGTAGCCGCTTTTGGCCATTTAGCCGAAACACGCATCCAAAGCAATTTCACGACATTTTGGGCACAGGGCAAACGATGATTCAACAAACAGTAGCCCGTTTTCAGGGAATATGCCCGATGGAAAATATCTATGTTGTTACCAATAAAATATACCAAGACAAGGTCAAAGAACAATTGCCGCTTCTGAGCGACGACCAAATACTGCTGGAGCCTGTGGCGCGCAATACAGCACCCTGCGTGGCCTATGCTGCATATAAAATTTACCAAAAAAATCCGGCAGCCAACATTGTAGTGGCACCGTCCGACCATGTCATATTGAAGGAAGAAGAGTTTCGTCGATGCATTGAAATGTCCCTGTCCGAAACAGATCAAAATCCACTCATCGTCACGCTGGGCATAAAACCACACCGCCCCGATACGGGATACGGCTACATTCAATTTTTGGGTAAAAGCTATGGCGAGTTGCACAAGGTGAAAACCTTCACCGAAAAACCCAATCAGGAGCTTGCCCTACAATTTATAGAAAGTGGTGATTTTGTGTGGAATGCGGGCATTTTTGTGTTCAATGCCAAAACAATCATCGACAGTTTTGAAGCGCATTTGCCCGACATGGCCGATTTGTTTAAACAAGGAAACGGAAGGTATTACGCACACGAGGAAGCCAAGTTTATAGACAGTACCTATGCGCTATGCAAAAGCATTTCGATCGATTACGGCATTATGGAGAAAGCCAAAAACGTACATGTACTGCTTTGCGATTTTGGTTGGAGCGATTTGGGTACCTGGAAGTCTTTGTACGATATTTCGAGCAAAGACGACAATGGCAATGTGCTGAAAGGCAGGCACTTGCTATATGAAAGTAAAAACTGCATTGTGCGTACGCCCAAAGATAGGCTTGTCATTATGGAAGGAGTTGAAGACCTCATTGTGGCAGAACATGAAAATGTTTTAATGATTTGTAAGAAAGACAGCGAACAACGCGTGAAGGAATTTTTAGGCGACGCTAAAGAGTTTTACGGCGAAGATTTTGTATGACCATTTTTCAAAAAATCATCGAATTTGACAGACAGTTTTTCTTGCTATTGAACGGCTGGCACAGCCCTTGGCTTGACCAGCCCATGTTTTACATAAGTACCGATTGGTTTTGGATTCCTTTGTATGCATATCTTCTGTTCTTGCTTATCAGAAAGATGAAAAAAGCGGCTTTGGTGCCTTTTTTGGCAGTTGTTTTGGCCATATCGGCAAGTGACCAACTATCAGGTGCCATCAAAAAAAAGACTCAACGCTTTCGTCCGTCGCACGATACTGAATTGGTAAATAGCACGCACACAGTAAACGATTACCGAGGCGGCAAATATGGTTTTGTTTCTTCCCATGCAGCCAACACTTTTTGTTTGTTGGTATTGCTTTCCTCTTTTCTGAATTTGACGGGCCGGTCGTTATTGGGGCTTTTTATTTGGGCTAGCACGGTGTCTTTCAGCCGCATTTACTTGGGGGTACATTTTCCTCTCGATGTTTTGTGTGGCGCAATATTGGGAGCGGCAATAGGCGCTTCGGTATTGGCAACCAAGAAAGAATTGGAAAGAAGAAATTGGTTGCGAGCACATTTACCATAAAAAATTTTTAATTTTTAAAAATTAGACTAACTAAAACGAAAATCATGAAAAGAAGCCTTTTATTTTTTCTTTCACTAGGTTTTGTCACGGTTTCAAACGCACAACAAGACGACCTTAAACTGTTGCGCGATGGGGTGGTCGTGCGTGAAGGCAAAGTATACAAAATGGACAAAGACGGGAATACCAACCCTCTTTTTACCGAAATGGAATTTACGAACGGCACCAAAATAAGCCGATACGGAGACGTAACATTCGGAAATGGTTCGAAGACCAAGCTTCGTGAAG
>JBIKRJ010000150.1:0-5951 GCA_044349205.1 Cytophagales bacterium
ATTTTCGCCAATTTGTATGTGGTCGGGTTGCTCTCCTGTCCGAAAATGGAAATTTTGCCTTTTCGGTGTTCGTGCATTTCAATAAAGCGTTCACTTTGTACGAACATACCACCACTACCACAACAGCCGTCATAAACCCTTTTTTCGGGTTCGGGTGCGAGCATATCCACCAAAATTTTCACAATGCTTTGTGGTGTGTAAAACTGTCCGCCTTTTTTGCCTTCGGCATCTGCAAACTGTCCCAAGAAATATTCAAACACAAAGCCCAAAACGTCTTTGCCTTTTCCGTTTCCACCTTTGCTCAAGGTGATTGAGCCAATTAGGTCAATCAATTCTCCAAGTCTTTGTTTGTCGAGTGCAGGTCGGGCGTAGTCTTTTGGCAAAACACCTTTCAACGAAGCATTGTCACGTTCAATGCTGTCCATTGCTTCGTCAATGTCTTTACCGATTGTTGGTAATTTTGCTCTGCCTTGTAACCATTTCCACCGTGCTTGCGGTGGCACATAAAAAACTCGCTCTGCTGTGTATTCGTCTTTGTCTTCTGGGTCGGCTCCTGTTTCGTGCTTAGTGGCTTCTAATTTTTGATACAATTCATCAAAAGCATCTGAAATATATTTCAAGAATATCAAACCCAAAACAACGTGTTTGTATTCAGCCGCATCCATATTGTTGCGTAGTTTGTCGGCTGCTTGCCAAAGGGTTTTTTCTAATTCTAAATTCTCGCTCATTTGTTGTCTGCTATTCTTAATTTTTAATTCGCAAAGTTAATTTTTATATGCCTGTTATTTTGTCCAACCGTGTCTGTTGTCGGTGGGTGCGTTGGGGCAAAAGCAAATGTGCTGCATTGTGTTGGCTTTGAGCGTGGGTATGCAGCTCTTTTGATTTTGCTGAAGCGTTGGCATTTTGTCGTTCATTTTTCGGTTCGTTTTCTGTCTGTGGTGTCGTTTTTTTAGGGTTGCACACAACTCCGAAATAGACGCAATTAATTACAAAATATATTAAAATATTTCATTCATAAAAGTCAAGTTTTCAATAGTTTGAATAAACTATTTTTTTTACGTACATGCGCATTTTGGGTATTTAATTTTTTGTAATACCCAAAATGCGCATGTTAAAAATCACTAGGTAAGCATGCCGCCGTCCACTTGCAGCACTTGTCCGGTAATGTAGGTAGAAAGGTCGGAGCCTAGGTACACGGCGGCGTTGGCCACGTCGTCGGCTTTGCCGGCACGTTTTAGTGGGATAGAGTCTGTCCAGCCTTTCACTACTTCCTCGTTTAAGATGCCTGTCATTTCGGTTTCTATGAAGCCTGGCGCTATGGCATTGGAACGGATGTTGCGCGAGCCTAGTTCTAGCGCCACCGATTTGGTAAAACCAATGATGCCTGCCTTGGAAGCGGCGTAATTGGCCTGTCCGGCATTGCCACGCAAGCCCACCACAGAAGTGATGTTGATGATGGAGCCGTTCTTGTTTTTCATGAAGGTTTTCAGGCAGGCTTTGGTAAGGTTGAAAACCGATTTTAGGTTGGTATTGATGACCTCGTCCCATTGCTCTTCGTTCATGCGCATGAGCAAGCCGTCGCGTGTGATGCCGGCATTGTTCACCAAAATGTCTATGGTGCCAAAATCGGCCACTACTTGGTTGGCAAATGCTTCGGCTTCGGCATGGTGGGCCGCATTGGAACGATAGCCTTTTACTTTGGTGCCGTATTGCTGCAATTCGGCTTCTAGTGCTTGCCCTTTTTCTACGCTAGAAAGATAAGTGAAAGCCACGTTGGCGCCTTGCATGGCAAACTGGGTGGCAATAGCGCGACCAATGCCTTTGGACGCTCCGGTTATGATGGCTGTTTTTCCTTCGAGAAGTTTCATGTTGAAAAATTTTGACAAAGATAAGATTTAGTAGTCAGTTGGCAGTCATTAGTAGTCAGTGGACAGTTGTTAGTCGTCAGTTATCAGTTTTTTAGGCTTCGGATGAGGCCGGTGATGATTTTGGATATTTCGGTGGCTTGGTCTATTGGTTTTTCTTTTTGTGGTGCTGTAATGTAAGATAGTCTTTCAGCCAAATAGAGCATGGATTTTACTTCGCTGCAAGAGGTCAAAGAGAGGTAGAAATCGAGTAAAGTCGGCATTGGAGCTTCTGTCAAATCCTTCGGCAATGTTATTGGAAACGGAAATGGCCGCCCTACATATTTGGTCTTTGAAAGCAAAGTCTTTGAGTTCTTTCATTGCTGAATACATATCGACTGTCAAATCTTGTGCTCTTTGCCAAGCGATAATATCCTCGAATTTCTGAATCTTCATTATTTCAAATTCAATAAACTGCCTACTGATAACTATCTAACAACCGTCACATCGCCCGAAAAAGTTTTATTGAGTTCTTGGTCTTTGTATTTGGCGCCTTTGTAGCTGATGATGAAGGGGTAGGTTTCGATGGGTACCGTTTCGCCTTTGTATTGGCCGTTCCACTGGAAATTGAAATCGTTGCTGTGGTAAATGAGTTCGCCCCAGCGGTTGAAGATTTTGATGTCGAAGGCGAGAATGTCATTGCCAAATACTTGGAAAAAATCATTCAATCCGTCGCCATTTGGCGAAAAGGCAGTAGGAACGTGCAGTTGAGGTGGGCAAAATTCCAGCACGTTTACAGTGTCTTTCACCTGGCAACCATTGGCATCGGTGCCTTTGAAGTAGTAAGTCCCTTCTTCCGTTACGCGTAGTGGGTTGCCGGCATATCCACTTGGTTGCCAAAAGTAGCTAAGCATGGGTAGTGAAAAAATGTCGAGGTACTTTTCTTTTCGCAAACAAAGGGTGAATTCTTTTTCTTGTATAGGGTCTTCGGTACCTATGACCGAGTAGTTGAAAAAGCCTTTGTCGGTACAGCCGATGGTATCGGTCACCGTAATGTCTATTCTGCCGTTTTGTTTTGGGACAAAGGTTTGGGAAGGAGCGTTTGGGTTGGCAAAAAGTTCGGTGGGTTGCCAAAAGTAACGAAACGCGGGGTCGCCAGTTACGCCAACTGATATAGGATTGTTTTGGCACACACTTACATTGTTGGGGTATGTGGGGAAAGGTTTGCTGAGGGTCAGGATTTTTTGCACTGTAGAGCCACGGGCGCATACCGAATCGTAAATGAACAATTCGTATTTGGTTTTGCCCAAAGCTGGGAAGATTTGGTAAAAGGAATCGACATTGACAAACAGACTATTGTTGTCTTTTTTCCATTCCAGATAATCGTAGTAGGTAGATTTGCTCTTCAAGAAAACACTGTTTGGGTAGCAGAAAGAGTATTTTTCAACAGTTTTGCTACTGTCCATGATGATAAATCGGGCGGTAGGGTTGGGGTCTCTTATTTTTACCGATAACGTATCGAATTTCATGCATAGGGTGTCGTCGGTCACACTTATGTAGTAGACCATGTCTTTGCCTAAGTAGGAAATGATGGGATTGGCAATGGTAGAGTCTGAGAGTCCTTCGGTGGGCCTCCACCTGACCTTTGCCCAAGGGGTGTAGAGTTTTATATTGGGTTGTAACGGGCTGAGGCCACATTGTCGTATGTCGGGTGCAAAGTCTACCCTGGCGTCGCCTGCATTCACAAAAGAGCGCGCAGTGTCGCTTATACGGCATATCGAGGTGTCGAAGGCGATGAGCGTGATGTCTTGGTAGCCTCGCTGGTTGAACCGAATAAAGATGGAATCGTTTTTTTGTGTGACGACGCCATTTCCCACTTCCCATTTGTAGTTGGTCGCTCCCGAGCTTTTGTTTTTGATAAGAAAAGTAATGGGCGTGCAGCCGTATTGCGAAGGAATGGCTTTCAGGCTGTCGAATGTTTCGAATTGAGCAATGACTTTTCCCAGATCGAATTTCAAGGCGGCATTGTTGCAATTGTTGCTGTTGTTGGTAAGCGACCACACCCCGGGAACAGGGGTAGGAAAATTTGACAATCCACCACAACCTGCACAAATCGATTGGTAGATGATTCCCTTCTTGTCAAATCGGCTCGTGCCGCCATCCACATGTTCGAGGTTGTTGGTGCTACCGCCCAGGTAGGTGCCATAGGCCAGCGAAGAGGCTTCAGGTTGCAAAATCATGAAGTAAAATCCTGTGCCGTTGGTGGTGCTTTGGAACGCATCGCTGGTAATGGGCATTCCCGTGATGTTGCCGCCCGTGTAGCCCGTGACGTAGAGAAATGTGTTGTAGTTCCCAAAGAAATCGTAGTAGCCAATGTTTTGTGAGGCCGGATTTACAGCTCCGCCCCAACCAGAGAGGAAAATCTTTCGGCAGTCGTTGACCATGAAGGCGGTGGGGGAGATGTCGGGCACAATTTGTCCGAAGAAGTTGGTTTTGCCAGACCCAAACCGCGTTGAAAAGAGCGTGGTTTTCAGGTCACTCGACAACTTGTGAATAAATTGTCCTCCGTTTGGATTGGAATAGACGTTTGCCGTTACGGGGTAGTTTCCGTTGGTGAGTCCAAACACGTACACGTCGCCCGATTGGTCAAGGTCCAGAAAGTAACACTGATCAAAGCCCGTGGTGCCGATAAAAGTGCCGTCGATTGGGAAACCGTTGCCCTCGTCAAGTTTCAAAATGTACCCATCTATGTTGCCCAAGTAGGTAGGCTGTATTCCTGAAATAGGGATTTGGAAAAGGTCGCTACTGGTCGTGCTTCCAGTCACAAATACGTGGTTGTTTTCGTCTGTTCGTAGTCCAAAACCTGCATCATGTCCTGATCCGCCATGCCAATGTAACCAGTCCAACTGCGACAAATTAGGAGAAAATCGGGCGACTATCGCATCCAAAAATCCCTTGTTGGCCCCTATGGAGTCAGAAACCCCTGCAATCGTGTCGGAATAGGTGTGTGAGGCAATGTACACATTGTCTTGTGCGTCTAGCACCACTTCGCCTCGTAGTTGGTCGCCATAGTTTTTCACAGGTGGCGTGAGCCCTTTGATGACGCCGTCGTTGTCGCTGCCACCCAAGTAAGTGGCCGCCACCAAAGAATTTCCTGAAGCTGCTGTTTTCAGAATCAGCAGAAAGATGTCTGTACCGTTGGGAAGGGCATATTCCAGCGTTCCTCCTGCAACAGGAGTAGCGTCGAAATTGTAAAAAGCATCGCCTTGTGGGATACCACCGTTGAATGTGGGATCGAAAGCGTTGGCGGTGACGGGGAAATCGCTGGAGCCTGTGACCCCCAGAATCACCAGTTCGTTTTGCTTGTTCACAATCATGCTGATGGGGATTTCTACATCAGCCCCCCCCACGTAGGCCGCAAAAAGCAGGTCTTTGCCATCGGGCGAATATTTCAAAATGAGGGCATCGAAATTTCCGCCTGCAAACTGGCTAAAATCGCCTGGCGTAATGGGCAGCTTGGCATCGCCAAACACGATTCCCCCCGAATAGAAATTTCCCTCTTCGTCGAAGGTGGCCGTATTGCCCCAGTTGTCGGCGCGCGAACCAGAATAAGTTGAAAAAACAAGCTCTGGGTCTATGACCAAGGGGAGGTTTCGGTCGTATTTTTTCAGCTGAAACGTGACGATTCCTTTTTTCAAGACAAAATCGCAGTGTACTTCTTTCCTTTCTCCCTGCGATAGTTGGTAGGAAAAGGGAGGTTTTTCATACACCTTTCCCAAGGAGGTGTGGATGACCAGCGATTTGTTTTGGATAGAAAGACTGTCAGCTCCATCATATCGGATTGCGATTTGGGCAGGGTCTTGGCCTGGCTGCACCACAAAATCGTATTTCAGTTGCCCCTGTTCAAAATACAGTTTCATGTCGATGCCGGTGTAGAGGTTCACCAACATGAGTTGTTGCCAAGCACCTGCTCCTTGCACCCATTTTTCGGGTTCTTTGCCTTTCAGAAATTGAAATTTGGCCTTGGCAGGTCGACTGGGTTGTAATTGGAAATCGGTATGCGACCCGGGAAAAGTTACTTTGACTACCTGCCCCCTCATTTTCTTT
>JBIKRJ010000151.1:0-5931 GCA_044349205.1 Cytophagales bacterium
ATTCACCCATCAGTCGATACTCACAACACACAACTTTAAAAAGGAATGTCTAATTTAAAAGAAGTAAGAGGCAGGATAAAATCGGTAATTTCGACGCAACAAATTACCAAAGCCATGAAAATGGTGGCGGCAGCCAAATTGCGCAAGTCACAAGATGCCGTGGTGCAATTACGCCCTTATGCTCAGAAGCTAAACAGCATCATGACCAATGTTTCTTCTGGCGCAGACCTCGACTTATCGACTAACCCCTACTCTGAAATTAGGACTGAAGAAAAAATCCTGATCATACTTATTACTTCAGATAGAGGTTTGTGCGGTGGTTTCAATACCAATGTGATAAAAGCAACCAACGCGCTATTGTCACATAAATACAAAGCACAAGCGCAAAAAGGAAACGTAAGCATTTTGCCTTTGGGAAAGAGAGGCAATGACTATTTCCAAAAATTGGGTCATAAAGTCATTTCCGATTACTCGCTCATCTTTTCAAAACTCAATTTCGAGGAAGCCAAAAAGGCCGCAGAAAAAGTTATGACAGGCTACACAAACAAAGAGTTTGACAAAGTAGAAATCGTTTACAACGAATTCAAAAATGTAGCCACGCAAATAGTGCGCACCAATCAATTTTTGCCTATTATCTCTATACAAACTGACGAAAAGGCAAGTGCTATTGACTATATTTTCGAACCCAACAAAGAAGATATTGTCAAAGATTTGATTCCTAAGTCATTGAAGATTACATTCTTTGGCGCATTACTAGAATCGAATGCAGCCGAAAATGGTGCAAGAATGACGGCTATGGACAAAGCCACCGAAAATGCTGGCGAAATGTTGAAAGAACTTCGTTTGAGCTACAACCGCACCCGCCAAGCCGCTATCACCAAAGAAATCTTGGAAATTGTAGGTGGTGCTGAAGCATTGGCAAGCAGCTAGTTTTTCTAAAATCGATTCTTTTTAAGAAAAGTAAGTAATACACTGCATTGGCATATTACTTTCCGATACAAAAACGGCTAAAAATATTACCCAAAAGATCTTCAGTAGTGATAGTGCCTGTAAGTTCGCCCAAATAGTAAAGAGCTTGTCTAACTTCCAAAGCCAAAAAATCGTTACTCAATTGCTGGTCTAAAGCCTGTGTAGTACTTGACAAGGCTTGTGCCACTTTGGTCAAATTTTGGTGATGCCGCGCATTGGTTACTACGGTGTTGCCTGATTTGAAACCATCGGCCTTTATCAATTTCAAAAGTGCCTCTTTCAACTGCTCTATCCCCTTTCCAGTAGCGGCTGAAATGGGGATAGTATTTTCCAAAAGTTTTGGAAAAATTTCACCTTTTGTCTTGTCTATTTTATTGGCAATGAGCAGAAAAGGCTTTTTTTGAAGCTGTTGTCGTATCTCTCCCAATTCTTGCAAAGAAACTGTATTCACATCGAAAAGATACAAAATGACATTAGCCTCTTCCATTTTTTTACGTGTGCGGGCAATGCCCATCGCCTCCAATTGGTCGGAAGTTTCGCGCAACCCGGCAGTGTCTATAAATCGAAATTTAATCCCCGAAATTGTCATTTCGTCTTCTATCACATCGCGGGTAGTTCCCTCAATGTCCGAAACCATGGCCTTGTCTTCGTTCAAAAGAGCATTCAACAAGGTCGATTTACCTGCGTTGGGTTTGCCTGCAATGACAATGGGTACGCCCTCTTTCAGCACATTGCCCCATTCAAAGGAATCAGCAAGAGTCTGGATTTCGGCTTGCATCTCTCCTATCAGCTTGCGCAAATGTGTTCTATCGGCAAACTCAACATCTTCTTCACTAAAATCGAGTTCTAGTTCAAGTAAGGAGGCAAAATGCACCAAATGTTCGCGCAACTGATTTATTTTGGCCGAAAAACCGCCTCGCATTTGGTTCATGGCCATGTGGTGCGAAATTTCGGAATCGGAATGAATTAGATCGGCGATGGCTTCTGCTTGTACCAAATCGAACTTCCCGTTTAAAAATGCCCTGCGGGTAAACTCGCCTGCCTGTGCGTAACGAGCACCTTTAGACACCAACAGTTTCAAAATGCGTGCCACTATGTAGTGTGAACCATGGCATGATATTTCGACTAAATTTTCGCCAGTAAAGGATTTGGGGGCAACAAACACCGACACCAACACTTCATCGATAATCTCCTCTCCTTGCACTATTTGCCCAAAATGCAAAGTATGGCTGGCTTGTTTGGTTAAATCCTTACCCTTGAATACTTGCGTAACTAGGGAAATAGCCTCTTTTCCCGACACGCGAAGTACCGCGAGAGCACTTACCCCGGGTGGTGTGGCCAATGCCACAATAGTGTCGGAAATGGAAAAATCAAACTGCAACTGAAAGGTGGCTTATTGAACCGTACGAAAGAAATCGTCCAAAGACATTTTTTGGTGATAGTTTTCGGCAAAAAAACGGTTTATCTTATTGAATGTAGCCGCTTCTTGATATCCTGGTACGGGAGAAAGTACGCGCAGTTTTTCGTCTAAATACACCGTACAAGGGTAACCCGAAACGCCAAATACTTGACCAGAAAGATTTTGTTCGGTCATTTGCTTGCCATTGTAGGTTATTTGCTTCGAACTCTCGGCATTTAGTTTTACGGCATAAAAATGCTTGTTGATATAATTAACCACACTTGGGTCTTCGTAGGTAGTTTTATCCATACGTTTGCACCAACCACACCAATCTGTGTACACGTCTATCAGCACTTTTTTGGGTTTGCTTTGCGAGAATTGTAAAGCTTGTTCAAACGTAATCCAGTTCACCCCTTGTTTATTGGAAAAGTTTTTACTGATGGGCAACACTACCAATGCTGTGACAATGAGACCGATGCTTAAGTTTTTCATCCAAATGATTTTTGTTACTGAATACGATTTAAGCCAAAATAGTTCCAAAACCAGCAGGCAACCCTTTACTTGATTTTAGAAAAGCAGTTCTACTGATTTTTCTTGAAATAATTGATTAATCCGTTGGTAGAACTGTCGTGGTTGCGTACCTCTTCCTTGCCATCCAACTCGGGTAAAATGATTTTGGCCAATTGCTTGCCAAGTTCAACCCCCCACTGGTCGTAAGGATTCACATTCCAAATCATGCCTTGCACAAAGATTTTGTGTTCGTACATGGCAATAAGTGAGCCCAAAACCCTTGGGGTAATTTTGAGGCAAAATATAGAGTTGGTGGGTTTGTTGCCTGCAAAAACCTTGTGAGGTACCAATTCCTCTACTTCATTGGCCGATAAACCCGCTTTTTCCAATTCTTTACGGGCCTCTTCGGCAGTTTTGCCTTTCATCAAGGCTTCGGTTTGAGCAAAAAAGTTGGAAAGAAGCATTTTATGCATGTCGCCGATTGGGTTGTGGCTATGAACTGGCGCTATGAAGTCGCACGGTATAAGTTTTGTGCCTTGGTGAATAAGCTGATAGAAGGCATGTTGGCCATTTGTACCTGGCTCGCCCCAAATAATAGGCCCTGTAGAATAGTGAATTGAATCGCCATCACGCGTCACACTTTTACCGTTGCTTTCCATGTCGCCTTGCTGGAAATATGCGGCAAAACGATGCATGTATTGGTCGTAAGGAAGAATAGCGTGTGAGTCGGCTTCAAAGAAATTGTTATACCAAATACCTAACAAGGCCAATATAACAGGAATATTTTTTTCATACGAAGTGTTACGAAAATGCACATCCATATCGTGCGCTCCGGTGAGCAAAGCCTCGAAATTTTCAAAACCAATGTAAAGTGCTATAGAAAGTCCGATGGCCGACCAAAGAGAATAACGCCCGCCTACCCAATCCCAAAACTCGAACATATTGGCCGTGTCGATGCCGAAAGCAGCCACCGCTTTTGCATTGGTAGAAAGCGCTACAAAATGGCATGCAACATGATTTTCGTTTTTGGCAGTGGTCAAAAACCAAGCCTTGGCCGCTTCGGCATTGGCAATGGTTTCTTGAGTCGTAAAAGTTTTGGAGGCAATGACAAAAAGCGTAGTTTCAGGATTTACCTTTTTCAAACATTCAGCCATGTGGGTACCATCAACGTTTGAAACAAAGTGCATGCGTAAATCTTCTTTTCCGTAAGGTTTTAAAGCTTCTGTTACCATGTAAGGACCTAAGTCAGAACCACCAATGCCCACATTCACCACATCGGTAATAGACTTGCCAGTGTATCCTTTCCAAGCACCTGTTCTCACTTTTTCGCAGAAGGCTTTCATCTTTTGCAACACGGTGTTCACATCGGGCATTACATCTTTGCCTTCGAAGTACACGGGGTTGTTGGAACGATTGCGCAATGCAGTGTGCAACACGGCTCTTTTTTCGGTGTTGTTTATTTTCTCGCCGTTGAACATGGCTTCGGCAGCCGCTTTGACATTTGCCTCATTCGCAAGTTCCAAAAGCAAGGAAATGGTTTCAGAAGTAATTCGGTTTTTGGAATAATCGACCAAAATATCATTGAATTCCAAATGAAACGCATGGAAGCGATTTGGATCTTGGGCAAATAATTCTTTCATGTGCAAACCCTTGGTAGCAAGGTAGTGCGCCTGAAGTTTTTTCCAAGAAGGAAGTTCGGTAAGGTGGGCAGACATCATGTTGAGTAGCTATATGAATGATAGGGAATTACACATCAAGCTTGGCGTTATGACCAATTTACAAAACTATTCAAAAACCCTATACAACAAGTAGAAATGGAAATAGGATAGGAATAATTTTCACCCTTTCAATTGCGCATAAAAAAAGCCCTGACTTTTAGGTCGAGGGCTTTATGAATTGGATTGAAAAACCTTACTTTTTTTCTTCGGCAGGTTTAGACTCCGATGATTCAGATTTCTCATCTTTCGAGCAAGATTTCTTGTCGCTTTTGCCACAACATTTTTTTTGTTTTTTGCCCGAGCAGCACGATTTTTTCTTGTCTTTGTCATCGCCTCCGCAAGTGTTGTTGGCAACGGCAGCGCCCATAAAACCCACCAAAGAAATAGCCAGAAATATCTTTTTCATCGTACGTGATTTTAAGTGTTAACTGTTAAGGTGAATTATAAAATTAGTAAAAGCAATTTGAATTTCAAAACAAGAAATCGTAACAACTAGTTCGTATTTATTAAAATCTCTTCACCCGCCCTTTGGTAAGTTTTGTTTTGAAAGTCCAAAAAGAGTCGGTGCCCTTGATGTCTATTCTTTTTACGGCATATCTATCCTTGAGCGGAAGCATGTTCACTTTGTTGCCAATGCGAAAGGCCAACTGAATACCTGTTTCCTTGAGTAAGATATAGAACTTTGGTTTTTTGGAAAAACGTCCATAGGGATATGCCAGGGCAGGCAAAAAGGTGAAATTATTTTCTTGTAAAGTGGTGTAGCATGCGCTTAAGTCCTCGGAAAGTTGGGCATCTGACATTTCGGCCATGTTTTGGTGCGAAAAGGAATGAAGGGCATATTCGAAATGTGGACGTGCTGCATTCAGCGTGTCGAAATCCATCAGTGGCTCACTGCCATTGTCCCAAGCATTGATTTTGCCTATGTAACGAACTGGCAAAAAGATAGTGGCTTTAACGTTGTATTTTTTCAGTAGCGGCAATACATACTCGAAATTGTTTTGGTAACCATCGTCAAAAGTCAATAAAACACTTTTAGGAGGCAAAGATGTCCCTTTTTCAATAAAAGAGAGTACATCGGACAGCGAAATGATGTGGTAGCGAAACCAAAGCAAATAGCGTAGTTGTTTTTCAAAGTCCTCGAGTTTGACGGTAAGGGCATCGCTACGTTCAGGGTCTATTTGGTGGTACATAAGCACACGAAAACCATTCTGAAAAGATGTAAAAAGGTTGTATCGAAGCTGAAGCCCTAGCAGCAAACAAAACAACAATATGGCAATGACGATGAGCATCTATTTTTCCATATAATCCAAATCTTTTCCAAATGTTTCGGGCAAA
>JBIKRJ010000152.1:0-5919 GCA_044349205.1 Cytophagales bacterium
GGGCACTTGTTGGCCTTCTTTTCCTTGAAAACCATTGCTCATTAGCCATTCGCGCACAAATTCTTTCGATAGCTGCTTTTGTTTTTCGCTTTTCAGTTGGCGTTCGGCATAGCCGTCCAAATAGAAGTAGCGTGAAGAATCTGGTGTATGTATTTCATCTATCAAATAAATCTTTCCATCGCGCTTGCCAAATTCATACTTGGTATCGACCAGTATTAGTCCACGCTGGGCTGCCAATTCCGTGCCTCGTTCAAAAAGTTGCAGGGTGTATTGTTCCAGTTGTTCGTATTCTTCTTTGCTTACAATGCCTTGCTTCATTATCTCTTCTCGCGAAATGTCCATGTCGTGGCCCTCTTTGGCTTTAGTCGAGGGTGTGATAATAGGCGAGGGGAATGCATCATTTTCTTTCATGCCATCGGGGAGAGGCACGCCACACAAGTCTCTCTTGCCCGATTGGTAAGTTCGCCAAGCGTGTCCTACCAAATAACCTCGCACCACCATTTCCACTGCGTAGGGTTCGCATTGCCAGCCAAAAGTAGCCATTGGGTCGGGTTGGCTTACAGACCAGTTGGGCACAATGTCTTTGGTTGCCTCCAAATTTTGAAATGCTATTTGGTTCAAAATCTGTCCTTTGCATGGGATCGCTTTGGGCAGCACCACATCGAAGGCAGAAATTCGGTCGCTGGCAATCATCAGCATTTTGTCACCGAAATAATACACATCGCGTACTTTGCCACGGTAAAATCCAGTTTGGCCAGGAAAACGGAAATGGGTTTCTTTTAGAGCTTCCAAAATAGAAATAGGGAGTAGGAGTAAGGCGCAAATCTCGCAGATTGGTCTTGATAAAGCAATACATATCGAAATCGAGAAAGGTTGAAAGTCTGTAGTATGAACCAAAGATGACCTCGAAAGCCATAAACATGGTACTTAATTTTCATGTGTTTGGTTCAATACTTTTCAAACCAGTCAAATTTTTCACGAATAATCCTGTCTTTTTCCTTGTTCAAGTAGTCGAGGTAGGCCTTTGCCACGGGCGACAGTTTTTTGTCTTTGAGCCAAATCAACGTCCACATCGACTTGATGGGGAAGCCTTTTACAGGAATGATTTGTAGTTGTCCGTTTTTGAGTTCGTTCTTGATTCCAATTAGAGGCATGATGGAATAGCCAAGGCCCGCTATGAGTGCTTGCTTTACAGCTTCGTTGCTGGTCAATTCCATTTTTTTTATAACGGGTAGGTTGTTGCTGCGAATGAATTTTTCCATTACATGCCGTGTACCCGAACCTTTTTCCCTGTAAATGAGTGGTATTTTTTCAAAAATAATGCTTTCGTACTCCTTATCCTTGAATTCCGATTCATAGTTTCCTACTAAGAAAAGTTTGTTTTGGAGTAGCTCAATTTTTTCCAGATTCAAATTTTCGGGCAAAACACTGACCAGCGAAAAATCGACCTCGTTTTTTTCGAGACTATTGATTACTTGTGACTTGTTGGTGACATCCAAAAAAAGCTCTACGCCTTGGTTGTTTTTGATAAAATCGGAGATAAAGTAAGGGGCTACATATTTCCCAGTAGACACTACCGACATTTTGAGTTTGCCGGTAAGCTGTCCCTTGTGTGCATGCATTTTATAGTTGATGGCATGTACTTCCGTCAAGATCTTTTCGACTGCTTCGGCTATTTCCATGCCAAAATCGGTCACATAAATTTTTTTGTTCAGCACTTCTATAAGGGGCAAATCGAATTGCTCCTGAAAATTTTTTAACTGGATAGAAACGGCTGGTTGTGTAAGGTGCAACTCTTCGGCTGCCTTGGTCACGCTTAATGTGTTGACCACTTTTAGGAATATCCTTAGTTGGTTGAGGGTGTAATTCATAATAAATATTTATGACTTTCATTGCAAAAATAAATAATAATTTATGATTTAGGCTGTGCACTTTTGCATCGTAAACTTAAATTTTAACAAAATGAAAAGAATAACGGTAGCAAAAGGAGATGGAATTGGACCCGAGATTATGGATGCCACTTTGTCCATTATCAAAGCGGCGGGTGCCCAAATCGAGATTGACGAAATTGAAGTTGGGGAAAAAGTGTATTTGTCGGGCAATACTTCCGGCATTGCCAAAGAATCTTGGGACATCATTCGTCGAAACAAAGTGTTTTTGAAAGCCCCTATTACAACCCCACAAGGAGGCGGCTACAAAAGTTTGAATGTGACTACCCGTAAATTTTTAGGTCTTTATGCCAACATCAGACCCTGCGTAAGTTTGCACCCTTTCGTGAAAACGAAACACCCTCTGATGGACATTGTCATAGTGCGTGAAAACGAGGAAGACTTGTATGCCGGTATAGAGCACCAGCAAACCGACGAGGTGGTACAATGTTTGAAACTCATAAGTCGTCCGGGCTGCGAAAAAATAGTCCGTTATGCTTTCGAATATGCCAAACAATATGGCCGCAAGAAAGTGTCTTGCTTTACTAAAGACAATATTATGAAGCAAACCGATGGTCTTTTCCACAAAGTATTCGATGAAATTGCCAGCGAATATCCGACAATAGAAAACGAGCATTGGATCATAGACATAGGCGCAGCCAAAATGGCCGATACCCCCGAAGCTTTTGATGTGATAGTAATGCCAAACTTGTACGGCGACGTATTGAGCGATGTGGCGGCGCAAATTGCAGGTTCGGTTGGATTGGCAGGCTCGGCAAACATAGGCGAAGAATGTGCCATGTTCGAAGCTATTCACGGTTCTGCTCCAAGAAGAGCTGGTCAAAACATGGCAAATCCTTCTGGGTTGTTGCAAGGAGCCATTCAAATGCTAACCCACATCGGCCAAACCGAAGTAGCTGAAAAAGTACAAAATGCTTGGTTGAAAACTATTGAAGACGGCATACACACCTACGACATTTTCAAAGAAGGTACTAGCAAACAAAAAGTGGGTACAAAAGAATTTGCCGAAGCCGTGGCAGCCAATCTTGGCAAAAAACCTTCTCAGTTGAAGCCTGTGAAATACGAAACTGGTGCATCGCTCAATTTGCCCAAATACCAGCGAAAAGCTGCTCAGAAAAAAGACTTGCTAGGCGTCGATTTGTTTGTACACTGGCCTGGCCACAGCGCCGACGAGCTGGCTGGTATTGTGAAAAAGTTGAACACCTCTGATGTGGAACTGAACATGATTACCAATAGGGGAATAAAAGTATATCCCGACGGTTTTCCGGAGACCTTCTGTACCGATCACTGGCGCTGTCGTTTCAAACCTTTGGAAGGAAAAAGCATCAGCAAATCGAACATCATTCAGCTACTGAGTGTGGCCGAGCAAAATGGCATAGACGTTGTGAAAACTGAAAACTTGTATGCCTTTGACGGAAAACCAGCTTTTTCGCTTGGACAAGGACAATAACCCTAAAATTCAAAGAGATGAATATTCAACTCATAAAAGGCCGATTTTCTAAAGATGACGCACTTGAACTTCTTTCCCAACTGGTGTTAACCAAAATTAAGTTTCATGAGGGGAAAATTCAGAAAAGCCACAGCGAAGAAGATATCAAAATGCGTGAGCGTAGAATAAAGCAGTTGCAACACGACTTTCACGAAACGAAAGTTGCGATAATGAAACGCAATGAAAGCTGCGAATTGGATGCCGAAATAAAAATCAATTAAACATGAAAAAGTTCGTATCTATTGGCTGCATTATAGTATCTGTTGGTTGCATTGCAGCTACACTATTCTCATCAGATGCCATGTTGGTTCAATTGTTCAAAGCTTTGGCAGTTGTATCGCTGCTGTTGGCTATGAAATTTCTTCAACAAGCCAGCACTACTACTTTGGAAAGTTGAAATGCTTCCAATTAAACAAAAGGACCAAATCGTGAAGTGTGAATTGTGTTTCAAGCACAATTCACACACGATTTGGTTGTAAAATACTAACCTTAATCAAAACAAAATGGAATTTAACATCCTTGTCAGCAATTTGACAAACCCCACTTTATTGTTTTTTGTATTGGGCATTATTGCTGCCAAACTCAAAAGCGACCTTGAAATACCTGCGGCAAGCAGCAAATTTATTTCACTTTACTTGCTATTTTCAATTGGTTTCAAAGGCGGACAAGAATTGGCGCACAGCGGCTTTACGCAAGAAATCGTGTATTCTCTGCTTTTTGGATTATTCCTTTCCGCAGCCATTACTTTTTACACATTTTTTATTCTAAAAAGAAGACTTAGCATCAGCGATTCAGGGGCTGTTTCAGCTTCCTATGGTTCCGTGAGTGCCGTGACTTTTGTAGCGGGCATCTCATTTTTAGAAGCGCAAAAAATTGTTTCGGGTGGTCATATGGTGGCTGTTATGGCTTTCATGGAATCGCCAGCCATAATAGTCGGCGTTATTTTGATGATGCACTATACTCCTAAAAAGAGTTCTGAAGAGAAAATAAACCTCTCTTCGGTGGTGCACCATTCTTTTACTAACGGAAGTGTGATTATGATTTTAGGTAGTCTTATTATAGGGCTTATCGCCGATACCAAACAAGCGGAAGGAATCAAGCCTTTCACTACCGATATATTCAAAGGGTTTCTTGCTATCTTTTTGTTGGAAATGGGCATGGTGACTGCCAAAAGATTCTCTGCGTTTACCAAGTATGGCTGGTTTGTATCACTTTTTGGAATCGTGATACCTGCATTCAATGGTTGTGTGGCGGCATTTTTAAGTCAGTATATTACCCATGAGGCAGGCAATCGGTTCATTTTTGCCATATTGGCAGCTAGTGCTTCTTACATTGCGGTACCTGCGGCCATGCGATTGGCAGCCCCAAAAGCCGACCCTGGATTGTATGTACCTATGGCACTAGGTGTTACCTTTCCTTTCAATATCACTGTAGGTATGCCTTTGTATTTTTTGGTAGTGAATTATTTTTAGCAAGCAATTGTGTTTTTGTCATTGACAAAAACACTTCTGTAAATATAAACTAGCCTAGACTTTACGTTGCCAAATATTTCCCAAAGGGTAGTTTTTCAACAAGCAAAACAAGAAGCCAAGAAAAGAAAATACACAATATTGTAAATAAGGGAATTCCTACTACTGGAGGCATTATTGATAATGGATTTATTCCCATTGCTGTCCAAAACCTAAGAACAAGAATGTGCGAGAGGTATATTCCGTAACTGTATTTACTCAGTTGCTCCGAAACATTATCGCGTATTGAGCAAGGTTTTAAAACTGCATACTTAAATGACAAAAAAATACCGATTGAAAGGCACATGATGTTTAAAGAGAAGGAATTTTGCAAGAATGAAGGTGCATAAAATTGATTTTTTGCGGTAAGGTAATTGGTTCCAAGTATGGTCGCAATCAGACCGACAAAATATAAAATTCCTGACCAACGTCTTACCTGAATATTGGATTTAAATGTTTTTTTATAAAAAAAATGGCCTAAAACTAAATAACCTATATAACCTGAAAAATAACGCAACTCCAATTTAAGTTTGAGCATTTCATATTGTTCCAAATGACATATGATAAACCAAATACATAATAAGTATAAAAGTTCAGAATCGGATGCGGTGCTTGTCCATTTGGAAAGAATTGGTATGAATAGGTACAAACCAATTATCATATACACATACCACAAATGAAATGAAATGCCACTAGCGTACACATTATTTAAAATTACTTTAGAGATACTCAAAAGTGTACTTGAGTCTTTTAGCATACTCAAGTCCCAAATCAGGTAAATAGACCCCCAAAAAAGAAAAGGAAATATCAGTCGTCTGAATTTTTTATTGAGGAAATCTTTCAGCATATATTCTCTTGAAAGCATCAAGGCGCCAGTCAGCATTACAAAAATTGGCACACAAAATCTAACAGATGAGGAATAGATTAAAGATGCCCACCAATCAACTTTAGGGATATCCAAATAATGGTTTGA
>JBIKRJ010000153.1:0-5903 GCA_044349205.1 Cytophagales bacterium
AGGAAGCAGTTTGGGTTTGAGCCTTCGCACTAGCAACGATTTTGAAATTATAAGAAGTGCCCGAAAATTGGAAGAAGGACGTGATTTTCGGATAAACAAACAGTTGGGCTACATAAGTTTGAACACACAATTGCGAAACGACGATGTACTGGGTGTGGCTTTTGAATACACCTACAACGGCATAAAATACAAAGTTGGAGAGCTCACCGACGATTACGCTTCCCAAAAACCTGATGCTAGCATATTCTTAAAGCTCATTCGGCCGGCCATCATCAATGTAAAATTGCCCACCTGGAACTTGATGATGAAAAACATCTACCAGCTGCCCACCACCAACATTAGCCGTAATGGCTTCCAATTGAGGGTCATTTATAAAGACGATAATTCCGGTATCGACAACCCGTTTTTGCAAGAAGGTACTGCGGTACCCGTAAAACTTAGCGACGGTACTACCACCACGCTAAAGCAACTTCCGCTTGTGCAATTGTTTAATGTGGACAAACTGAACCCCAACGGCGACCCAGCTCCCGATGGCAACTGGGATTATGTGCCCGGCACCACTATCGATACCGCCAACGGCAGAGTCATTTTTGGGGTAAAAGAACCCTTTGGAAACTATTTGCAACAATATTTCGACAGCTCGTCTGAATATAATTTGGTAAATAAATATGTTTTTGGAGAACTCTACGCCCAAACCCAAAACAATGCGCTGCAGCTAACTACCAAAAACAAATTCTTTCTGAAAGGAAGATTCCAATCGGGTAGCTCGCAAGAAATCCAATTGCAAGGTTTGAACATTGCCCGAGGTTCGGTGAGGGTACTTTCCGGAAGTACGCAATTGTCCGAAGGAAGTGATTATACGGTAAACTATGAGTTGGGGCGTGTGCGTATCGTGAACCCGGGCATTTTAAGTTCGGGCAACGACATGATAATACGCTACGAAATGGCCGATCTTTTCAATTTCCGGCAAAAATCGATGTTGGGGACACGCCTGGACTACCGCATTCACAAAGACTTCAACATAGGAGGTACATTTTTGCACTTGCGCGAAAGACCGCTCATCACAAGGGTAAGTTTGGGCGACGACCCGCTTTTCAACACCATGTGGGGGTTGGATTTTAATTATTCGAGAGAAAGCCGATTCCTGACTAAAATGATAGATGCCTTGCCTATGGTACAAACCAAGGAACCCTCCAATATCACAATGAAAGCCGAATTTGCCGAACTTTTGCCAGGCACTCCGCCACAAATTGGCGCCAATGCCAACATGTTTATAGATGACTTTGAAGGCTCGGAAACACCCTACGACCTTACCCGCCAACCCATTAAGTGGATATTGGGTGCTCCGCCCAGAGAATTTTATGACGATGCCACAGTACGCAACAATCCTCTTTCATATACCTACAAGCGTGCTAAACTTTCTTGGTACAATGTAGATCAAACCGCATTTTACCAAAATAGCGCACAAAAACCCGGCAATATCACCGACGACGAAATAAGCAACCACTATGTGAGGTCTATTGGGCCTCAAGAAATTTATCCGCAGCGTTCGCTTCAAGCAGGGGTTGCCAACGAAACCACACTCGACCTTGCCTATTTTCCCGAAGAGCGGGGTATGTACAACTTCAACCCAAACCTTACCACTGAAGGAAAACTCACCAACCCGAAAAACAATTTTGCCAGCTTAACCCGTGCTATCACTTTCGATACCGACTTCGACAATGCCAACATCCAATACATCGAGTTTTGGCTCATGGATCCCTTTATCTCTGGAAACAAAGGAAACTTACGATTGGATAACGGCAATACTGTGATAGACAACAGTTTGAACCAAGGCGGAGAGATGTGGTTCCAATTGGGAAGCGTGTCGGAAGATATCATGAAAGATGGTAAACATGCGTTTGAAAATGGCTTGCCGCCCGATGGTAGCCGGACTGGCATAGAGGAAAATACTTGGGGAAAAGTAACGACCACCACTTATGTAAACAACGCTTTCAGCAACATAGGCGGTGCGCGCGACAACCAGGATGTGGGTTTGGATGGTCTTAAAACATCAGAAGAATTGACTTTTAGCGGCTACCAAAATTTTGTGAACGCTGTGAATTCGCGCGTGTCCAATCCAGCAAAAAGAGATCAGATACTAGCCGACATTTCGAACGACGATTTCAAATATTACCTTTCGGTTGACAGCAAAAACATATTGGACAGGTACAGCCAATTCAATGGCATGGAAAACAACTCGGGTACAAACACCGTGAATGGTTTCATACAATCCAATACAAACTTGCCCGACAACGAAGACCTGAACCAAAACAACACTGTAAGCGACCTAGAGCAATATTATGAATATAGGGTGAGCATAAAACGCGGTGCAAACGGTAAAATGGACGAGCGTGCCAATGGTTTTGTGGTTGGAAAAATTACCAACAACATAGGTGGCGACGACGTGACCTGGTACCAAGTGCGCATTCCGATTCGCACCAATCCTATTGTGGTAAATGGCATCAATGATTTCAAATCTATTCGTTTTGTACGCACAGTAGTAACAGGTTGGGAAAAACCCGTTGTGCTTCGTTTGGCGCAGTTTCAAATGGTAGGAAGCCTTTGGAGACCACTCGATTCCTTGTCGAGCAACAAAACCCAAATTGGGGGAAGCCCATTGGAACCCAATCAAAAAGGAAAAGTGCAGCTTTCGACGGTAAACGTAGAAGAAAACGGCAGTCCACCCTCTGGTACCACCCCTTATGTGGTGCCCCCTGGTTTTGTTCGCGACCGCGACAATACTTCCAATTTGAATCGCTTGCAGAACGAACAATCCCTGCGTATTTGTTCCGAAAGGCTTGAACCTGGCGACATTGCGCCTGCTTACAAACTCGTAAACCTCAACCTTATCAACAGCAAACGCATCAAGATGTTTTTGCATGCCGAAAGTAACACTGCGGTCGACAACGAAATAGAGGGCTTTTTGCGCGTTGGTACCGATTTTGACCAAAACTATTACGACATCAGAGTTCCCCTGAAATTGACACCGCCCGGCTCAACCGACCCGAATGTGATTTGGCCTACCGAAAACGATGTAGATGTTCCGTTGGAAGATTTGAGCTATGTAAAAGCAGAGCGTAACAAATCGGGCACACCTTTCACCCAAATATTCAGCATGGCCTTGAACGGCAAGATTATAAGCATTCGCGGAAACCCAGACTACACCTCGGTACAAGTGGCCCTCATCGGTATCCAAAATCCCATTGCCAATTCGAAAAGCCACCAAATATGTATTTGGGCAAACGAATTACGAACCAGCGGGGTAAACAGAAATCCAGGGTGGGCCGCCATGGGTACGCTGAATGCAAAACTAGCCGACTTGGCCAACGTGACTGCATCGGGTAGCTACAAATCGTCGGGGTTTGGTTCGATAGACCAGAAAATTACGGCAAGGCAACGCAACAACACTTTGCAATATGGGGCCGCCTCCAATATTTCGATGGACAAGTTCCTACCTGCCAATACAGGAATAAAAGTTCCGCTGTATGTGAGCTACGACCGCAAGGTAATCAAACCCGAATTTGACCCAACCAATCCAGACTTGAAACTGGAACAATCCCTCGCTTCCATTACCGATGCAAACGAACGAGAAGCCCGAAAAAATTTGGTCATTGACCAATCGACTAGAAGAAGTATCAGCCTAAACAATCTTCAAAAAAACAAAGTGGGAGCAACTGCCAAAAGACATGTGTACGACATAGAAAACTTAACTCTCACACTTGGCTATAATGACATTTTGAGCAGCAATTACCTGACCCAACGCTACTTTTTCAAAAACTACAAGGCAGGTTTGGCCTATAATTTTTCTGGAAACCCAAAAGCGCTAGAACCGCTCAAAGGAATTAAGTCCAATTCAAAGTATGTGCAACTTTTTTCCGCTATCAACTTTACCCCTCTGCCCAGCAACCTTACTTTCCGCACCGATTTGGATAGGCGCTATGCCATAACCCAACTAAGGGCTGGCGACTTAACTACCAACGGGGTAGCACCACTATACGAAAAATCATTTTTCCTAAACCGCTCTTATGGAATGCGTTGGGCGCTCACAAAAAGTTTAGGATTGGACTATCGTGCCAATGTAAGTGCCATCATCGACGAACCATTTGGGGAAATAAACGACGACCCTTCCAATCCCAGAAATCCAAATTCGATAAGCAAACGTGACTCTGTTCGGAAAAACTTGGAAAGATTGGGGCGCATCAAAAATTTTGACCAGAACTTCATGTTTACCTACAAAACTCCTTTGGACAAAATTCCGATTACCGACTGGACACAAGCCGATGTAAACTACAGCGCCAACTACATTTGGAAAGCGGGTGCACTGGGCTATGCCGATACATTGGGCAACCTCATACAAAATTCAAGAACGATAGGCGTAAACGGCAAAATGGATTTTCTAAAACTATTCAACAAACTAAAATTTTTGAAAGAAGTAAACGCACCCCTCACGCAGATACAACAAGAACACAACCAAAAAAGAGAATCTTGGAAAAAAGAGCTTCAAAATCCGAAGCTAAGTCCACAAGCACGCGATTCGCTCAACAAACTTATTCGAAAAATGTATTTGAGCGAAGTAATGCCTGTGCGAGGACTTTTCCGCACTTTAATGCTTTTCAAAAACCTAAATTTTACCTACGAACGCATGGAAGGCACTGCCTTACCCGGCTTCAAGCCAAAGCCCAAATTTGTAGGTTTGGACGAAAACGATTTGGCCCCGGGCATTCCGTTCATTCTGGGCAACCAAGATGCCGACCGTTTAAAACAAAACGCGGTGGACAATGGCTGGATTGCCACATCTAGATTTCAAAGCAGCCCCCTTGTGCAAACCAAAAGTGTAAAATTTACCTATCGCACCAGCATAGAACCTATCAAACAATTCAGGATTCAGTTTGACGGAAACCAAACACAAACACAAACATATAACGAGTTTTTTAGATACGATGTGAATGGGCAAGTTTACACCCAAAATCCCACCCGAAGCGGTTCTTTCAAAACTTCCTATATCACGGCAATGACGGCTTTCAAAAACGACGACCCACTCACCAACAAAAACGAAAACTTCGAACAATATGCCCAAAACAGAAAAGTCATTTTGGCTAGGCTGAACGGACTGCGACCAGGAGGTGCAGCAGGGCGCTACGATACCAATTCGCAAGATGTACTAATTCCTGCTTTTTTGGCGGCTTACACAGGACGGGATGCCAACAAAATTGCCCTCAGTTCTTTTCCAAAAATACCTTTACCAAACTGGCGAATAGACTATGGCGGACTTTCGTCGGTTGGGTTTATCAAACGATATTTTAGTAGTGTAAACCTGAACCACAGCTACACTTCTACCTACAATGTGAACAATTATACCAGCTCGCTCACCTACGGAACGCAATTCGTAAACTCGAAAAATAGTGTTTTCGATGTTCCGCGTGGCGATTCCCTCAACTCGCTAAGCGTGTATGTGCCAGTTTATGTCATTGGTCAGGTTTCTATCCAAGAGGCTTTTAGTCCGCTGTTGGGTGTAAACATGAAGACAAAAAACAACATCACCTTCAATATTCGGTACAACCGAACGCGAAATTTGAATTTGAGTACCTCCAACTCGCAAGTAATGGAAATGCGCAACGCAGACTGGAGCGTGAGTGTGGGCTACACCAAAACCGGAATGAAGTTGCCCATAAAATACAAGCAACGCGTTTTGGTGCTGAAAAATGAAATCACCTTCCGTTTCGACTTTACCATACGCGATACCCGCACCGTGCAACGCAGAATCAACGACATAAACGTCATTACCCAAGGCACCCAACAAATCCAAATAAAACCTACCATCAACTACCGTATCAACGACCGCCTCAGCCTTCAGCTGTATT
>JBIKRJ010000013.1:0-21716 GCA_044349205.1 Cytophagales bacterium
TTTCACGGTGTATTTTTGTTGCTCTCTGTCATTGCCATTCCTTTTGTGATAGAATTGATACCCAACGCGGCCCTTGCTGCTTTGCTCATAGGAGTGGGGTATCGCTTGGCTTCGCCAAAAGAATTTGTCAATACCTACAAAATAGGCTCTGAACAACTTATCATTTTTGTTACCACCATCTTTTTTACACTCTTTGTCGATTTATTGATGGGAGTTTTTGCCGGTATTGCCATCAAGTTTATCATTGAACTGATGAACGGCGCCTCTTTTAGCACAATGTTTTCCATAAGAGCACAAGTGGAGAAAAAAGGGCAGGATTTGTACGAAGTGAAGATTGAAAGTCCTGCCACTTTTTCAAACTTGATAAGCTTCAAAAAACAATTTGATACAATTCCAAAAACAGCCAATGTCACCATCGATTTTGCCGAATCAAGGCTTATTGATCATACTTTTATGGAATTGTTACATCGTTACGAAGAGGATTTTCATGATAATGGTGGGCATATTTCCTTGTTAGGTTTCGAAAACCATCATTATTCATCTACGCATCCTTTCTCGTCTCGTAGTTATCTAAACAATCCTTCTATTATCACTCGCAGCACGCTAAACAAGCGCCAACAAGAGCTTGCCCAATATGCCATTTCACATGGTTTGGAATTTGAGGAAAGAATAAAATCCAAAATGATTAAATTGAGCTTATCGCCTTTTGTGATTGCACGAAAAGCCAAAACGATTGAAAATTTGCTTGTGGGAAGCACAGACAATTACAACTATTTTTTTGCCGATATATATTTGGAAGAGGGAGCTTATCTCACCAAAATGGGACGAAACATGACAGTGGTGTATGTGTCGGGTATTCGACACGAACTCCCCGATTTTTCACTTGAAAAAGAAGGTTTGCTAGATTTACTTGGCTTTTCCGCCAGTCAAGACATCGATTTCAAGAATTACCCGCTCTTCTCCAACCAATACTTTTTGACTAGCATTACGCCAGAAAAAGTAAGAAACCTTTTTTCCAACGATTTGATTCGTTTTTTCGAAACTGAAAACAATGTCTTTGTTGAATGCGTGAATAATAATTTACTTATTCATTCCGATGCGGGTCTTTTGGAAGCCAAAGACTTGGAGGCATATACCGAAAAGGTGAAGAAACTGTTGAGCTTGTTGTTTCGATAAACTATTTTTTTTGGACTAATAGCCCGAGGGTGCCTACTCTTGGGCTTTTTTGTTTCCGTTAGGGCTGCCGTTTTATATCTTTGCACACATTCCCCAAAAAATAGATTAAGAAATGTCGTTGAGAGATAAATACCAACCCGTAATAGGCCTCGAGGTGCACTGCCAGTTGTTGACAAAAAGCAAGGCTTTTGTAGCCGATTCGGCCGAGTTTGGCGACCTACCCAACACCAATGTGTCGGTCATCACCTTGGCCCATCCAGGAGCTTTGCCAAAGGCAAATAAGACTGCTGTCGATTTTTCCATTAAAATAGGCTTGGCATGCGGCAGCGAAATATCTCGTTACAACGAATACGCACGCAAAAATTATTTTTACCCCGATCTTCCAAAAGGATACCAGATTACACAAGACAAACATCCTTTGTGTGTAGGTGGAAATGTGAAAATAAAACTATTGGACGGCACTTTTCGCCATGTTCAGCTAAATAGAATTCACATGGAAGAAGATGCGGGAAAGTCAATCCACATGGAAGAAGAAACCGACACTTTGGTCGATTTCAACCGAGCTGGAGTTCCATTGATAGAAATTGTATCAGAGCCCGATTTGTTTAATTCCGACGAGGCCTACCAGTATCTTACTGAAATCAGAAAGTTGGTACGCTACTTGGAAATTTGCGATGGCAACATGGAAGAAGGTTCGATGCGCTGCGATGCCAATATTTCGGTCATGCTGAAGGGTAGTAAAACGTTGGGCAAAAAAGTAGAAGTGAAAAACATGAACTCTATACGAAATGTGCAGCGTGCTATTGAACATGAAATAGACCGTCAGATTGAACTGATTGAAAAAGGGGAGGTAATCATGTCGGAAACCCGCACTTTCGATGCCAATTTGGGTAAAACCTTTGGAATGCGTACCAAAGAGGAAATGAACGATTACCGCTATTTTCCTGAACCCGACTTGCAACCCGTAATTGTAACCGAAGAATGGCTTCAAAAGGTAAAATCCGAAATGCCACCGCTTCCAAACGAATTGCTAGACAAGTTTCAGCACGAATACGGTTTGCCCGAATACGATGCCTATGTGCTAACCGACAACAAGGAAATTGCCTTGTTTTTTGAACAAATATGCCATAATACTAAACACTACAAAGCCGCTTCAAATTGGGTAATGGGGCCTGTCAAATCGTTTTTGAACGAACTTACATTGCACATCAATGATTACCCTATATCTCCCGAGAAGCTGGCCGATTTGATAGAATTGGTAGAAACGCGTAAAATAAGCCACACGGCTGCACAGCAAAGTGTGTATCCGGAAATGCTCATTTACCCTTCCAAAAGCCCTTTGCAATTGGCCAAGGAACTGAATGTGTTACAAGACAGTAATTCCGATTCCATTTTACCTATTATCAAAGAAGTGTTGGCCGAAATGCCTGCTAAAGTAGCCGAATACAAAGCGGGTAAAAAAGGCATCTTGGGTTTGTTTATGGGAGAAGTGATGAAGAGAAGTAAAGGAAAGGCTGATCCAAAACTGGCAAGCGAACTGGTGATGAAGGAATTGGATGCATAGGTGTCATTTGCTCTTTTTTAAAGCCAGTCTGACTCAGTTTTGACTGGCTTTTTTTATTTTTTTTAGAAAAAAAATCAAAATTTTTTTGAGAGGCATATTTAGTTACTACACCTTCTTAAATTATTTAAAAAATGCGTTTTTTTGACTTTAAAGTAGTAATTATTGTGTGATGATAAGGGGGTTTAACTATCCTTAAGATGCTTGTAAAAACACATTTTTTTAAGGAAAAGTACTTTTTTCAGCACTAAAATTTGGTGATTTGTTTCACGTTCTGCTCGAGAGCGTTATAACTAGATAGAAAAGACATTTAAATCTGTTTCAGATACCAATCTGAGGATTTAATTAAGATACTTTCTAATCTAACTGACAAAACCCAAAACGAAAAGAAGGGGCTACCGAAAAATCGGTAGCCCCTTCGCTTTTATAAAGTAGCTAGGTTTTTATTCCACAACGAGCGAGTCGCTTAGGGCATTCAGGTGCGAAAAAGCAAACTGTGCCACTTCACCAAAAACCAATAAGGTAGGCGAACTTAATAGTGCTCTTTGTACCAATTCTGCAATGTCTTTTACAGTACCGGTTACCAGTTTTCTGTTTGGTCTTTGGCCGTTTTGAATGGCAATTGCGGGCAGGTCTTCCTTGCCAGCATCGGCAAATATTTGAGCTATTTGGGCTATTTTGTGTAAGCCCATCAATACTACGACCGTAGAATTGGATTGGGCTGCCAAATAGATGTCATTCGATATTTCTCCAGTTTTCAAAGTGCCAGTCGTTACCCAAAAGCCTTCGCTGTAGCCACGGTGTGTGAGGGGTATGCCAGCATCTGCAGGAACCGAGATGCTGCTTGAAATGCCTGGAACAACTTCTACTGCAATCTGATGTTTTACAGCATGTTGCACTTCTTCGTATCCTCTTCCGAAAACAAAAGGGTCGCCTCCTTTAAGGCGTACTACTTGACCGTACTTTTCGGCACAATGCACAATTAAGTCGTGAATAGCTTCTTGTTTGGTGCTTTTGCAGCCGTGGCGCTTTCCTACATACAATATTTTACATTCTTTTTTGGCGTAGACAAGCAATTCCTCGCTAGCCAGAGAGTCGTACAAAATCGCATCGGCATTTTGTATGGCTTTTAAGCCTTTCAAGGTTATCAATTCGGGGTCGCCAGGACCAGCACCAACCAAAGTTAATTTTTTAATTTTCATCTTATTTGAATGGCAATTGACCACCAAAAAATTCAGAAATTAAAATTAAGCATTTCTTCTTTTAATGGTATAAAGATAGAAGCGTCTTTTCCTCGTTTTCCCAAGTCAATATTTTGCTAGCCGCCAGACAGTTGCTTGTTAAACTTTCATATTCCATTTTGTTGGAGTACAATTCTAAAATCATTTTTGCTAGCATTTCGGGTTTTCTATCAAACAATACTTTCCCTATGCCATACTCTTCTACAAGTGCCCTCATTTCTGGCAAATCGGAACAAATGACAGGCACACCCGCTTGCACATAATCGAAGATTTTGTTGGGCAAGGCATAACGATAGTTTAATCCAAGGTCTTCTTCCAAGCTCAAGCCCACGAGCGCTTTTGGGGTCACAGATTTTAATTCTTCAAAAGGAATTTTACCCATCACTTTTACATTAGGCAAATTTTCAGCCTTTGCATTTATTTTATTTTGTAAAGTTCCGCTTCCAATAATCCAAAGCTTATAATCAGGAAGAAAAACCATCGTTTCAATCATCAATTCCAAGCCACGACCAGCGTTTACCGCGCCTTGATATAATAATATTTTTTCTTTTGTTTTGGAAAAAGTAATTTCTTGATACATAGGGTAATTGCATACAAGTTTCACTTTTTTTCCATATTTTTTTTGGTATTCTACTGCTATCGAGTTGCTTACGGTGCTTATGTGTTGCAAATTGGGAAAAATGGCTTTTTCTAGCATTTCCCATATTTTTTTTTCAATTTTTCTATGTGCAAGCTCGGGCAGTTCGGTAAAATATTCGTGGGAATCATACACAAGACGCTTTGCTTTAAGTTTCGCGACTATAAAACAAGGCAAAAGCGTATCAAGGTCGTTGGCCGTTATGATGTCCACTTTTTTGAACAGCATGAAAAAGAATAACCGAATATTCAATTCTAAGTAAAAAAGTTTTCCTTTTTGAAAAATAAGGGGCAAACGCGTGGTAGTGTAGGTACGCGAGGGGAGGGGAAGTGAATCTTTTTTTTGTCTTCCCACCAAAGTAGGTGCAAATCCCTCTTTTTGCAAACTGATGCAAACTTTGTGGAGCCTTTGGTCTGAACTGAGGTCGTTGGATACAGTAAGTATGACCCTTTTCATTGTATTTAGCTCTTCATTATTCTAAACAAAAAAGGCAGGATAAACCTGCCTTCGAAATGCTTGTAAAGTAGCTTATTTTTTAGATGTTTCCGCCACTAGCACCGATTCCACATCGGCAAAAATGCGGCCGCAGTGCTCACACACTATAATCTTTTTCTTTTCTTTAATGTCGGCTTGGCGCTGAGGGGGCACTGTATTGAAACAACCACCACAAGCATCGCGTTTGACTACTACAACAGCAAGTCCATTTTTCAAATTGTGACGCAAACGGTTATAAGATTGATACAACCTTTCTTCCAATTGTTTCTGAACTTTTTCTCTGTCTTTTTGGATTTTGGTTTCTTCTTCCAAACTCTCCGATACCAAAATTTCTAGCTCGCTTTTCTTGTTGGCCAAATCTTTTTCTCGGTCGGCTAGTGAATTTTTAATAGTCTCTATTTCGAGGTTGCGGCTCTCTATTTTTAGGTTGGCCTCTTTTATCTTTTTTTCAGATAATTGAATATCTAATTGCTGAAGTTCAATTTCTTTCGAGATGGCATCGTATTCGCGATTATTTCGCACGTTACTTTGTTGGTCGAGGTATTTTTTGATGAGCTTTTCGCTCTCCTTGCTTGCATTTTTACGATTAGATATTTCCTCGTTAAAACCTTCGATTTCGGTCTCGAACTTTTTGATTCGGGTTTCGAAACCCACTAGTTCGTCTTCCAAGTCTCGAATTTCTTCGGGAAGGTCGCCACGCATTTTGACAATTTCGTCAAGTTTTGAGTCAAGGGCTTGAAGTTTTAAGAGAATTTCAAGTTTCTGTGATACAGTAGCTTCCATCTAACTAACAATAATATTTGACAGGATTTGTGTTTACAGTGCTAAAAAGGACTGCAATATTAGGGAATTTTTTCTTCAAAAGTTCAAAAAAGAGTTCTCGCGTGTAAAATTCACTTTCGTAATGCCCGACATCCGCAATCATAATGTTGTTTTCAGCATCAAAATACTCGTGATATTTAAAGTCGGCCGAAACAAAAGCATCGGCATTTTTGGCTATGGCTTGTTTTAAAAGAAAACTACCTGCACCGCCGCACACTGCAACCCGATTTATTTTTCTACTGAAGGACGTGTAACGAATGGCTTCAAGATTTAAATCTTTTTTCAGTTTTTGTAAAAATTCTTCAGGTGTCAGTCCATTTTCCAGTTCGCCAATAGCTCCTGCGCCGCTGTCTTGATTTGGATTTTGTACCTCTGAAATAAAGTGGGCCACCTCTTCATAAGGATGAGCTTTTTTCATGGCTGCCAATATTTGTTTTTCGAGGTATGAGGGCATTATCACTTCCACTCTATTTTCCCTTACTTCTTCTTTCACATTTAATTGTCCCAACACAGGGTTGGAGTTTCTAGTAGGAGTGAAAGTGCCCGTACCTTCCACTTTAAAACAGCAGTCTTTGTAATTACCTATTTGCCCCGCGCCCGCATCAGACAAAGCTCTCAACAAGGTTTCGGTATTTTCTAAAGGCACAAAAACGGTCAGGTTTTTTAGATTTTTAGTAGGTTGAAGAATTTGAACATTTTCAAGACCTATTTTTTCAGCTAGTTTGAAATTGACACCTTCATAGGCATTGTCAAGGTTGGTATGGGCAGCGTACAAAGCAATATTGTTTTTTATTGCTGACAGTATTGTACGCTCTACATGATTTTCGCCAGTTAATTTTTTAAGTGGCTTGAATATAATTGGGTGATGCGCGATAATCAGTTGGCACTTCATTTCGATGGCTTCTTGCACTACTGCTTCGGTGATGTCCAAACTGACGAGTACTTTAGATATTTCGTCTGAAATATTTCCGCAATAGAGACCAGCATTGTCGTAACTTTCTTGCAATGCCAAAGGTGCTAGACTTTCTATGGCTTTTATAATTTCAGATAATTTCATTTTGTATTGTTTTTTGTTGCGAATTTCGTCAAAATCTTGTCAAAATGTGTTTCCGAACAAGATATTGAAAATGTCTTTTTCAATCGCAAACAAGGCGTGTCTTGTTTCGACAGTTCTTATATTTGTGGTAATATTGCAACCATGAGGCAATTTAAGGCAGTCACACTTTTCGTTTTAGGAATTATCTTTTTTGTCAGTTCTACTTCAATAGCGCAGTCGGGCGAAGGCGAAATTGAAAATCAACAGGTCATCGTAGAGAAAAACAAAAAAATTGAACTGCCTACTTCGCAAAGAGATTTTGAAAAAATAGTCATCGAAAAAAAGACGATTGACGTTTCCAAACAACATTATTTGTTCAATGATTACAATTTGCCACTTCCTTACCTCGATGCAAAGCTGAAGATTCTTTCGATTAAAGAGGAGCCTTTGGCCAAGTTGTATCCCAATTATGTGAAAGCAGGTTTTGGAAATTATGTGACGCCTTATTTCGAGGCTTTTCTATACAACAAGCGTTCAGATAAATATGCCTACGGGCTGAATGCAAGACATTTTTCAAGTGCGAGAGGGCCAGTTAAAAACTCAGGACTTAGCGACAATCATTTGGTGTTGTATGGTCAGTATTATGCGGCCAAACACACATTGCGAAGTGAACTTGGCTACTATCGCACGGCAAGACAGTTTTATGGCTACAACCAAGACTTGGAAGTGGGTAAAGACACCATGAAACAAGTTTTCAATAATTTTTTGTTGAACTTGGATTTGAAGAACAATGATACCACAGCCAAAATGACTTACCAAGCCAATTTGGAGCTTTCACAACTTTCCGATAGGTTCCAGGCCAAAGAAGCGGAAGCACTTTTGCGATACAAAACCCAAATGATTTTGGATGAAGTGTCCCGTGCAGGTGTCCGCGGACTAGTATCGGTGGCAGGACGTTCAGATTCTACCCAGTTCATTCGAAATTTGGTGAGTTTGCAGCCATATTATCTGAGAAAAATAGGCAAGTTGTCGCTTGCAGGCGGGATTAATTTTGCCTATGAGAACGACACACTATACTCAAAGAAAAATTTTCATTTATATCCATCTCTAAAAGCTGAATACAAAATAATTGAAGGTGTTTTGGGTGTGTATGGTGGTTTTGATGGCAATATAGAACGCAACACGTTACGCAGTACTTTGCGCGAAAATCCTTGGATGACCAATCGTTTTGTGCTGTCGCACGCCAATAAACTTATTGAATTGTATGCCGGCGCACATGGCAATATTTTCAAAAAATTCACTTATCAGTTTCAAGGGTCTTATTTGAACTACAAAAATTTACCGTTTCTAGTCAACAATGGAGCCGATTCGCTTCGTTTTGCTTTGGCTTATGATTCGAACAAGGTACAGATTACTCGTTTTAAGTTCGATTTATCTTACAATTTAGACAACAAGTTACTTGCTGGGGTCGCATTTACATATCAATCTTTTCAAATGGGCACACTGAAGCAACCTTGGCACATGCCCACCATGCAAGCCAATTATCATCTTTCCTATTTTATGAAAGAAAAAGTGGTTTTTTCCTTGAACTCCTACATGTTGCAAGGCATTCAAGCCCTAGAACCAAATGGAAAGGTTAAAAAACTTCCCACCATTCTTGATTTGAATCTGAAGGTCGACTATTTGTTTTCACAAAATTTTTCTGCTTTTTTGGAACTCAACAACCTTTTAGCCAACAAGTACCAACGTTATTTGTACTATTCGCAAAAAGGAATCAATTTTCTTGTGGGGGCAACCTGTAGTTTTTAATATATATGGGTTTGGAAAAACATATATTTTATTTGATTTCGACCGAAGAGCTGGTTTATCTTCCAGATTTCGGTGGATTCATTTCAAAGCATTTTTCTGCTCATTTAGATGCTTCAACTCATGTTTTCACCCCGCCAAGAAAGCAAGTTGCCTACAACGACCGTTTGATTGGTGATGCAAGTCGTCTTATTTCCATCGTTTCCGAGCGGGAATCAATTTCACAAACCGAGGCAGAAAAGCGTGTTGCTGAATTTGTGGCTGAAATCAAGGCTACATTGAGGGATAATAATGAGTTTTCTTTGCAAGGAATTGGGGTTTTCTATCCTTTGGAAGACAAAGTTGGATTCAAGTCTTTAATGGATTTCGATACGGATCCACTCAATTTCGGCCTTCCTCAAATTTTAGTAAAAGATTACGTGCCCCAATATGCCAAGAGGGGGCAGTTGCAAAAGACAAAAAATCGAAAAGCCATTAGTGTCACAGATGTTGAGTCTGTTTCGAAACATGGAAAAGAACAAAAAAAAACGGCCGAAAACGAAAATCCACAAAGTAATCACACAACCAAACCCCTTGTTTGGCTTTATGTTGTCGCGCCATTGGTATTGATAGTAGGCCTTGGTATGTTTTTCAGCGTTACCGAAGATGGTCGTCAAATGTTGGCTAGTATGCACATTTTTTCTTCTACTACTTTAGAAAAAGATACCACAAAGCAAATACAGCATCAGGAAGAAACAATCAAAGATTCAGCTGGAACTACAACGAAAAGCTTTGAAAATGCTTCTTCGGCGGTTGAAACAATTAAAAAGTCGGAAGAAGAAAAATGGGGTGAAGAACCTGTAAAATCAAAGCAAGAAGAATTAGCCAAAACCGAAGAAGCCAAGTTGGCCATTGCCAACATGATCTCTGGTAAATCGGGAAGAAGTTTCATTATTGTCGGTGGTTTCTCTAACAAAAAGAATGCGGTTTTGCTTCGTGAAAAGTTGATTTTGGAAGGGTTGGAATCCAAAATAATTGCCCCAACCGAAGAAGGAGCTCTTTACCGCGTTTCTTTGGGCGACTTTCCTACCAAAACATCGGCAATCAGCAAAATAAAAGAATTTAAACCCAACTACGGAAACGATATTTGGGTCATGGTCTATTAGTTACATCATCATATCTTCTCAATTCGAATGAATTTTCTTCAAATTACCACTACTGCTGTTCCTGAAGTTTCATTGGCTACCGAACAGCCCTCTATGTCATTGCTCGAATTGCTGTTTCAAGGTGGATGGGTCATGGTGCCTATTTTGCTACTTTCTTTAGTGGCAGTTTTTGTCATAATCGAACGTTTTCTAAACTTGAACAGGGCTTCTAAAATTAAGAAAGGTTTGCTCGAAACAATCAAGGAGCATATTAAAAGAGGTGACTTGAGCATTGCCGAAACCACTGTTGCTCAGTACGACACCCCGGTTTCAGCCATATTGTTGAAAGGGATTAAAAGGATGGGTAGTCCGGTGAAAGAAATTGAATCGGCAATGGAAAGCACTGGCCGTGTTGAAATGATGAAATTGGAAAAGAACATGAGCTATCTGGGTGTGATTGCAGCTATAGCGCCTATGCTTGGTTTTGTGGGTACGATTTCGGGTGTTATCAAAATTTTCTACAATATTTCTTTGGCAGACAATATCAGCATTGGCCTTATTGCGGGCGGTTTGTATGAAAAAATGATTACTTCTGCTGCTGGTTTGGTGGTGGGTATTATTGCCCATACAGGCTATCAACTTTTGAACATGAAGATTGAAAGCATCGGCATGGAAATGGAAAAAGCGGGCGTAGAGTTTATCGACATCATAACCGAACACAAGTAAAAATTTAAACCATCAACTTGAATTTCAGAAGAAAAAATAAGGCACATTCAAGTGTAGAAGTTTCGGCACTGAACGACATCATGTTTTTTTTGATGTTGTTTTTTTTGATTGCCTCTACGCTTGCAAATCCAAATGTGATAAAACTATTGTTGCCACAAGCCAAAGCGGGCCAAACGGTTAGTAAACAACAGTATAGTCTTACGGTCTCCAAAGATTTGGAATATTACATCAACAACGAAAAAATACCACTTGCATTTGAGCAGTTGGAGCCCCGTTTTTTACAAATAGTGGGCAATTCGAATGATGTTACTGTAGTATTAAAAGTGGATAGGTCAATTCAGGTACAAAATTTGGTAGATATTTTGGCATTGGGCAACAAGTTGAAAATCAAGATGATTTTGGCCACCCAGCCTCCTAAATAGTCTTTTTTATTCGCTTTTGATCAAGTTTTTTAAAATAAATGATCCGTACCGTCTTGCCGTTTTAGCCATTTTATTTTTGGCAGCACGCGCAGTTGTTTTTCTTTTTGATATCCCCTTTACCAATCCGGAACTAAAGTTTTTTTTGGTGGCCCGTGCCATGGAAAATGGCAAGTGGCTTTATAAAGATGTGTGGGAAACAGCCGAACCTTTGACGGCTTTTTTGTACTATCTTTTGCCAAATAACATAACGAATTTTTCAGCTACGGCCTATTGGTTGAATGTGATTTTACTCTTGTTCAATGCGGCCTACATTAACATTCAATTTCTTCGACACGATGTGTTGAATGAAAAAACGAACTTGCCCGCCTTTTTTTACCTGCTTCTGTGTTTTTCTTTCATAGAGCTAAATGTGTTTTCTGCCCCACTTTTGGCTTCCACTTTTTTGTTGTTTGTGGCGAGTAATATGTTCTCGTATTTAAAAAAGGAGGAGAGCCAACAAATGTATTATGCTGGCTTTTTTCTGAGTGTTGCGTCTCTTCTATACCTTCCTGCCATTGTTTTTTTGTTGGTGATAGTAGTTTCTCTTATTGTTTTTACCCGCAGCGAGTTCAAGGCTTATTTTTTACTCTTGCTTGGTTGCCTATTTCCTTGGATGATTCTGCTAGTGATTTTTTTGTGGAAAGACGGCTCCAATGAATTTTTAAACCTACTGCTAGTGAAATACTTCAAGTATAAGCGCAGTTATATTTTTTGGTCCGAATTGGCCTACATATTGCTCATCCCTGCTTTGGTTTTTCTGAGTGCTTTGTATTTGAGTTTGAGGTGTCGCATACGCGAAATAAATTATCAAAACATTTGCAGAAAGTTTGTTTTTATTTGGTTGATAGGTTGTTTGTTGCTTTTTTTCGTCGCACCTATAAAAACACTTTCATTTTTGCACATTGCCATTATGCCACTTGCTTTCTTTTACACTTTTTATTTTACACAAACCAGCAAGATGTTGATAGCCAGTATTTTGGTTTTATCTGCTTTTGTGGGAATGTTTGTGGTTGAAGTGCGCAGTGCGGTGGGCTTGGCATGGAGAGGTAGTATGCGAAAAATTATTGTGCAACGAAATGAGAACGAAACCATAAAAGGCAAACGCTTGTTTGTCGCGGGCGAGTCGGTGGCATATTACTTAGACAACACATTGGCTACTAAGTATTTGAACTGGGAAGTAAGCAAGGAGGAACTTGAAAATACGCAAGAGTTTGCTTCGGTAGAAAGTGTTAAGAGAAATTTTGAAAAAGAAATGCCTCAAATTATTATTGACCAACAACACATAATGCCGCGTTTGTTCAAGCGAATCCCCAGTTTGCAAGAAGCATATCGTTTGCAAAAACCTGGTATTTATGTGTTGAAAAAAGAAAAATAGGGTAGCTGCTTACCAGTCGCCACTTGCGCCGCCGCCGCCAAAACTACCGCCGCCAAAATCCCAACCGCCACTGTCTCGGTCACCTCCTCGGGTGCCACCCCTGTTGTTCATCGACATAAGGGCCAGAATTGTCCAAAAATCTAAATCACGTCCTAAAGCCGAATTTTTGGTTCGGTTGAATTTTGAAATAAAAGATATAAGCATGATGATGACAATGAATACTACCCACCATACATATTTCGGTTGTTTTTCTTTGATGTCCTCTGCCTTGTATTCACCAGAGGCATATTTTATCAAGTTTGAGGTGGCGGAATCCAATCCTTCAAAGTAGAGGTTGTTTTTGAATAATGGCCGCATTTTTTCGCGAATGATGTGTTTGCATACCGCATCTGGAATTGCTCCTTCTAAACCATATCCAACTTCAATACGCATTTTTCTTTCGTTTGGCGCTACGGTTATCAATATGCCATTATTTTTTTCTTTTTGCCCTATTCCCCAATTTTTGGCTAAGGCGTAGGAATAGCTTTCAATATCGTAATTGTTTAAACTACGGGTAGTTACTATTACAACTTGGTTGGAAGTGGAATCTTGGTAATTTTTAAGCTTGGTTTCTAGTGTAGCAACTTCAACATCGGAGAGTAAACGGGCAAAATCGTTTACAAAGCGAGCGGGTGTAGGTTTTTCGGGGATTTCCTGCGACCAACTGCAAATGGGAAAAAGAAGGAGGATGAAAAAGCTGATTTTTTTCGCCATGCTAGTTTTCGTTGAATGAAATTTCATCCGAAAGCTCGTTTTTGTCGTCGTGGCGATAGGGGAAATGAGTTTTTAGCTGTTTGCCAGCTTGGTCTATGGCTTTCGACAAACCTTCGGTAAAATTACCCTCGATAAACTGCTTTTTCATTTCATCTTTTATGCTGTCCCAAAAATCATTTGGCACCTTGTTGTTGATGCCTTCGTCGCCAATTATGGCAAATTTTCGGTCTTTTAATGCTAGATAAAAAAGTACGCCGTTTCTTTCGGCAGTTTTATGCATGTTCAATTTGCGGAACAGTTCCACCCCTCTTGTAAAAACGTCGGTGGCCTTGCAGTAATTTTCAATGTGCACACGAATTTCCCCCGATGTGTCTAATTCGGCTAAGCTTATTTCTTTTAGAATTTGTTTTTTTTGTTCGGCAGTAAAGAATTCCATGAATTAGAATTGCACCTTTGGCGCTTTATCGGCATTTTGTTCTGCTTCAAAATAGCCTTTTTTCTCGAAACCGTATATACCCGCCATCAGGTTATTTGGGAACTGGCGTATGAGGGTATTGTAGGTTTGTACTGCATCGTTAAAGTTTTTTCTTTCAACCGATATTCTGTTTTCAGTTCCTTCCAATTGAACTTGAAGATTTAAGAAACCTTCGCTTTGGCGTAATTGTGGGTATTGTTCCGAAACTACCATCAGTCGACCTAAAGCAGTCGAAAGTTCGCCTTGCGCAGCCTGAAACTTGCTTATTTGTTCGGGAGTGAGCTTGCTTGGGTCTACATTTATGGCAGTTGCTTTGGCTCTTGCACTAATTACGGCTTCAAAAGTTTCTTTTTCGCTGGCAGCCATCCCTTTTACGGTGTTCACCAAGTTGGGAATCAAATCCAGTCTGCGCTGATATACATTTTGAACTTGTGACCAAGACTTGGAAACAGTTTCTTCCGTATTTACCATATTGTTGTATGAACCGGCAAACATTCGGTATATGAAAAACATAACGACTAAAACAATGCCAATAACGATATAAGTCTTTTTCATCTATTGTCCGATTAAAGTAAGTGTGATTTTTCTAGTCATAGCACGATTGCGGTGCTCACAAAGGTAAACACCTTGCCAAGTTCCTAAGTTCAATTTCCCGTTGGTAACGGGAATAGTAAGGTGCACACCCAAAACAGAAGATTTGATGTGGCCCGGCATATTGTCTGGTTCTTCGCTTTGGTGTTTGTAATATTCCGCATTTTCAGGAATCATGATGTTCATGTGCGACTCAAAATCGTCGCGCACAGTGGGATCGGTATTTTCATTTATTGTCAAAGAAGCTGTGGTATGGTGTAAAAACACGTGCAAAATGCCGATGCTTATCTGTGACAATTCTGGCATTTCATTTTTTATATCTTTCGTGATTAGGTGAAAACCTCTTTTGAAAGATTTCAGTCTGAATGTTTTTTGAAAGAAACGCATAAAAATTACTAGTTAAAATGAACACCTAAAATTAGAGATTATTTCGCATATCGAAAGAATAAAACATGCAATAGTCTAAAAATGCTTCTTTATTGTAGCAAAGGCTGGTAAAAATTATCGACTAGAATTAGAAAGTGGTTTTTGAAAAAAAATGTAGTAAATTACTTAGATTGTACCCTTCAATACACTTATAAATGTAAAAAAGTGTTGTACTTTTTTTATTTTTGTTTTGATATCTAAAGTGAAATGGATTTAAACGAAAAGAATGGTGTTTTTTCATCTTATGAAATAAACAAAGACCACTATGACGAGGTATTCGAAAAAAATGCCACTGTTCGGAAACATTACGAAAGTTTGCTTGCCCAATTTAGCCAGTTGGGTTCTGAAGATTTCAAAGAGCTGAACGAGTATGCAAAAGTTTCTTTTTACAATCAAGGTATCACGTTTGCCGTTTACTCTGACAAACAAAGGGGCGTGGAACGCATCATGCCTTTCGACCTTTTTCCACGGGTAATGCCGGCTAAAGAATGGGAAATTGTGGAAAAAGGTGTCATACAGCGTAATACAGCCATTAACCTGTTTTTGCACGACATTTACAACGATAAAAAAATATTCAAAGATGGTGTGGTCCCCGCCGATTTGGTGCTTAGTGCCAAATACTATCTGAAGGAAATGGAAGGCATAAAACCTGTAGGCGGCATATACAATCATGTGTCGGGAACGGATATTATCAAGCACCGCGACGGGAAATTTTATATTTTGGAAGACAATGTACGGTGTCCATCTGGAGTTAGCTATGTAATAGCCAATCGTATCGCCATGAAAAAAACTGTGCCCAACCTGCTTCGTCAATATAAGGTACATTCGGTAGAAGAATATCCCGAGCAATTACTTTCCATAATGCAATCGGTGGCGCCAGAAGGTTTGGACAACCCTACTTGTGTGGTGTTGTCGCCCGGTATATACAATTCTGCCTATTTCGAACATTCTTTTTTGGCGCTCAATATGGGCATACAGTTGGTAGAAGGCCGCGATTTGTTTGTCGAAAACAAATTTGTTTACATGAAAACCATCAATGGCCCCAAAAGGGTAGATGTGATTTACAGAAGGGTTGACGATGATTTTCTCGACCCTAAAGTGTGGCGTAAAGATTCAGTTTTGGGTGTGCCTGGCATCATAAGTGCTTATAAAGCAGGAAATGTTTCTTTGTTGAATGCCCCTGGTTGCGGTGCTGCCGATGACAAGGCGGTGTACAGTTACATTCCTGATATTATCAAATATTATTTGGGTGAAGAGCCTATTTTGAACAATGTACAAACCTATCGTTGTGAACTGGACGATGATTATAAATATGTTTTGGAAAATATTCATAATCTGGTAATTAAACCAGTTGACGAATCGGGGGGCTATGGTATTATGATTGGACCAAAAGCAACCAAACAAGAAATTGAGGATTGTAAAAAATTGATTATAGCCAATAGAAGGAAATATATCGCACAGCCTGTACTTTCTCTTTCGGTTCATTCTACTTTCATCGACGAAACCAATGTCTTTGAACCAAGGCACATCGATTTGCGCACTTACTGTCTGATGGGGAAAAATCAAAATTTTGTGGTGAAAGGGGGATTGTCGCGAGTAGCCTTGAAAAGGGGAAATCTTATCGTGAATTCCTCACAGGGTGGTGGTGCGAAAGATAGTTGGGTTTTGGAAGATTGATTCCTTTTTTGTTTTTCTAATCAATCTGTAAATAAAAGGATTATATGTTATCAAGAATTGCAAATAGTTTGTTTTGGATGGGCCGTTACATAGAGCGTGCCGAGCACATGGCTCGCTATACGCGAGTGCAATATTTTTCGGCACTCGACGCACCCATCTCTCAAAAAAAAGAATTGGTTTTGGAATCTGTTTTAAGCATGTCGGGCTTGGAAGAGATTTATAAAAAAGAACACAACAAATTGATTGTGGAAGATGTGTTGACCTTCCTTACTACCGATTTTAATCATCCATTTTCCATTATTTCCAATATTAGCTACGCCCGAGAGAGTGCCAGAGGAGCACGCGATACTTTGTCGAGCGAGCTTTGGGAGTCCATCAACAAGTATTACCATGCCTTGAACGACTTCTCGATGAAAGCAGATATTGACGAGGATATTTACGATTTTAGTATGCTCGTAATGGACAATAGCGCCATCGTTAAAGGCTACATCGATAACACACTTTTTCGCAATTTGGAATGGTCAATCATTAGCTTGGGTGTCCATTTGGAAAGGGCAATGCAAATAAGCCGCATTATAATTTCTAAATTGGAAGATATTGAAAGGGTAGATAAGTCTTTGCTAAATACCGCAGTTGAAAACTACCAATGGTCTACTTTGCTTAAGTCGTGCGAAAGTTTCGACATGTGCCGAAGGCATTACAAAACTTCGCCCAACCGCAAAAACTGTATCGAGTTTTTGGTTTTAAACCCCTTTTTCCCAAAATCACTTTTGTTCAATCTGATGGAAGTGCAAAAACACATGCGCATTTTGGGTTTACAGAATTTGGCCGATAAAAATACCATCGAGTTTTATATTGGCAAACAAACCGCCTATTTTCAGTATTTGCAATACGAAGAGATAGAACAGAATACTATGGGCTTTATGAACGAAACCAGTGCGAAATTGTACAAGGTGGGCGAGCGATTGGATGCTGAGTTTTTTGGGGTTTAATTAATTCCTGTCGATTGTTTTCGTATGACCATTATTTGCCTCGGTTTTTTCTGCGAAATGGGCATTTTAATACAATTTGGGCGTATCTTTTTCGTCGGGCTTCCAATCGTCTGCCATTCGTAAGGGTTGTTTTGCCTACGCCCGATGATGATTTTTTGGATATAGACATACTTGCTTTAGGAAATGGCAAGTGTGCGATACTTGTTCACGGCCTAGAGGGCTCTTCGACTAGCTCCTACATGATTTCTATGGCCGAAGCGCTTTACCTACAAGGTTGGGATGTGGCAGCAATGAATTTAAGAGGTTGTAGCGGTAGGGACAATAATCGTTTTTATGCCTACCACAGCGGCAAAACCGAAGATTTGGAGGTATTGTGCAATTATTTAAGTGAGAAGTATGACAAATTAGTGCTAATAGGATTCAGTTTAGGGGGTAATGTGGTGTTGAAATATGCGGGTAGTCGGGTGGTGTCGCAGGAAGTAAAAGCTGTATTGGGTGTTTCTGTTCCCATACATTTGCGTAGCACAGCATTGAAGTTGGAAAAATGGCAAAATTATTTTTATAGCCTGCGTTTTCTTAACTCATTGAAAAGTAAGCTAAAAATAAAGTTATATAAGTATAAGACAGAATCGCTGGCAGTAAAATTTCATGCCATTCGCACCATACGCGATTTCGATGAAGCATATACAGCACCAGCCAATGAATTTGAAAATGCCGACGATTACTACAAAAAATCCTCATCTGTATTCGTTCTAAAAAATATTTCTATACCTTTTTTGCTCATAAATGCACTTGATGACCCGTTTTTGACGCAAGAGTGTTTTCCTTCGCCATCTATTTTCGACGACAATGGGCATTTTGTCTATCCAAAATATGGTGGCCATGTAGGATTTTGGACTAACCAAGGTAAACAGTCAAAACACGAGGACTGGGTTTTGCAGTTTTTGGTTTTTATGGGGCTTTAATTTTTTGGAAATCGGGTGATGTTCACATCCTTAAGCAACTCACCCTCGCCCAACAACCAGTTGGCAAACATGACTGAAAAATATGGGGCCAGCGATACCCCTTTCGTGCCTAATCCGTTGAATATGAATACATTTTTTATTTCTGGATGCCTTCCAATAAGAGGCCTTCTGTCTTTGGTGGTAGGACGAATTCCAGCCTTATGGTCTACAATGCGATAAGAATGCTTTAGTATTTTTTCAAGGTTCAAGCATAGTTCCTCCTTAGCTTTCGTAGTTGGCGCATTATCTTCAAAATTCCATTCATACGTCGAGCCAATGCGTTGTTTTTTTCCTTCGGGTAACACAAAAACACCTTTGTTCACAATATCTGATAGGGTATAGTCTTTAATTTCAACGTCTAAAATTTCTCCTTTAGTACCAATTAATGGTAAATAATTGAAAAAAGGGTTCTTTCTAGCCATGTGTCCTTCACAAAATATGACAGAATTGGCTACTATACCTTCATAGCAAATTTTGTCATTAGAAAATTCAATTTTAGAATATGAAAAGGCGGTTTGATTGAGCAAATGCTTCTTTTTTAAATATTCAGCAAATGCATCGAGCAATGTTTTTACTTCCAAATAACCCGATATTCTGGTTTTTAAGCCGCCTTTTTCGGCATGGAAAAAACGGGTGTATTCTGTAGTGTCTTTAGCCAATTCTAAAAAGAGATCAAGACCTTTTTCTGTACTTTGCAACGCCCAATCGTTTTGATCGGCTATCGATTCGAAAGGGCGAAAAATTGTTTTTTTTTGTAAAAATTTCGTTTGAAGCAAATTTTCAAGAGACAGATAGTAGGGCTCAATAAATGGAAAAAGGTCGTCGGCCAACCAGGTTTTTGTCCGTCTTTTACCTGTTACAGGATTGTACAACCCGGCAGCTACCCTCGAAGAGGAATTTTCTTCCAAAATATCAAATACCAGGATTTTTTTTCCTTTTTGAAGTAGGTTGTGAGCTACAAGCGTTCCCGCCAATCCCTGGCCTACCACCAAAAAATCAACTTCCATGTTATTTGGTCGCTACCAAAAATAAGTCGATAGCTTTTAAGCCGTAAGGAGCAATGTAAAAATCTTCTTGCGAAATACTTCGTACCAGTTCGTCGTTTTGTGCTAAAAGATTGTTTCGATTGAAGCGATTGGCAATCTCATAAGGGATGCGAAGCAACCAAGCCGGCAGTAGATATTGCAAATTGAAAATATCCCAACGCATGATTTTGTTCACAGAAAGTCGGTTGCGTTCGTGATAAGTTAGGAATCTTTTACTGCCAAAAATTCCTTCAACTTTTACTTCCGAAAAGTAAGATTTGGCAATGTTTTCTAATTCTGGTCCCGTATATTCGCGTACGTGCCATGGATTACGCGACAAGGACATAGGCCTGTTGGGAGTAGTGATATACGCTATTCCGCCGGGTTTTAGAACCCTGGCAATTTCTTTTAGATAGTCTTTGTCTTTTTGAATGTGTTCAATTACTTGAAAACTCACAACAGTATCGTAGCTATTGTCGGGCAAGTTTTTCAAAGGAGGCAAATTCATAGCCATAAACTTCCCTTTCGGATATTTTAAGGCCAGTTTTTGAACAGCATCTTCGATTTTGTCGACAGCAGTGTACGTAGACACATACTGGTCTAATAGTTCGATACCTCTGCCTTCACCACATCCAATTTCTAACAAATCACCTTTTGCCAAAGGCGAAGTAGCCGTGTAGGCAAATAAAAGTCTTTGGTGAATAGGATTGTCCGATACGATTTCTTCGGAAGTGATTTCGGTAGTATAGATTGACATTGAAAAACGGATGTCGATTTTATAAAAAGAAATAGCATTGCGTACCAATTTTACGCAATGCTATTAGAAAAACAAAGACTTGTTATATCAAGCTCCCCAATTTTCGGGGCTCTTACGCCAAAGCTCAAGAGTTTTTTGCTGAGCTTTGTTGATGACTTTGCTTTCTACGGCTACCTCAAGAAGGGTGTCATAGTCAGTTATGCTTGCTAACTTGACTTGATTACTTTCCATGTTTTTTTGCGCCGCATCGAAACCATATGAGAAAACAGATACGATACCAACTACTGTTGCACCTGCCTCGCGCAGGGCTTTAACAGCTTGCACCGCACTGTTGCCGGTGGAAACTAAGTCTTCCACAAGCAGCACTCTGCTATCTTCTTCAAGTTTACCTTCGATTTGGTTGCCAGTTCCATGGCCTTTCTTTTCAGATCTTACATAAAGCAGGGGTAATCCCATTTTTTCTGCCAACCAAGCCGCATGAGGTATACCCCCTGTAGCTACACCTGCAACTGCCGTGATACCAGGGAAAAAATTGCAAACCAAGGTAAACAAACCCATGGTTATTTTTTTTCTGATTTTCGGGTAAGCAAGTGTTTGACGGTTGTCACAATAAATGGGCGATTTCCAACCTGATGCCCATGTAAACGGTGCTTCTGGGCTCAATTTTACGGCCCCGATTTCTAGTAAGTGTTTTGCTAATTCCTTTTCCATTTCCTTCGCTGCGCTTTATTAGCATTATTTATAGAGCAAATTTGGATATAATTTATTAACAAACAATACTTAATTTTGTTAATCCAACTTCCAATATTTTGAAGATTTACATTAAAAATACTGTTTTATGCTTCCAAAAAGTAAATCATAATGCTTTTTCAAGCTTTGATTTTATATTTAACTATGAGGATAATATTATTTATAAAAACCTGAAAGGCAATATACTTATAAATTATTTTAATAAAGACATATTATGTCGTATACTCGATTACATACAGCAAGATGACCATGTAAGTATTACCACCATATTCTTCTGCAATGCACCAAAAAAAATTATAAAAAAATACCTCAAGTCTAGATTCATTTACGTAAAAGCGGCTGGTGGATTGGTAGTAAAAAATGGTCACTACCTTTTCATGAACAGATTGAACAAATGGGATTTGCCAAAAGGAAAAATGGAAAGAGGTGAAGATGTTTCAGTATGTGCATTGCGTGAGGTTGAGGAAGAGTGTAATGTGAAAGTAAAACTTGACTCTAAAATTGGAAATACCTGGCATTGTTATTCGACAAAAAGTGGTTGGTACATAAAAAAATCTACATGGTTTTTGATGCATTGTACCGACGATACCAAGATGACCCCGCAAGTGGAGGAAGGCATCGAGGAATTGTTGTGGGTAGATGCCCAAAATTTGGATAAGTATTTGACTGACACATATGGCACCATAAAGGAGGTGTTTGAAAAAGGGCGTCGAAAATCGCTTATCTAACCATTTTTCTTCTCTAAACGCATACATTTTGAATACTCTTTTCCCAGTTTTCTTGAAGTTGGAAGAACTGCATACTTT
>JBIKRJ010000154.1:0-5798 GCA_044349205.1 Cytophagales bacterium
ATGCGACACCCGATGGAAGTCCAACCAGTGTAGTTATGGCCTAAGTCGCCAGGATTTGGCAAAACTTCTTTCAAAAATTGGATAGGCACAATTTCTACACCTTTGTACATAATAGGATCTATACGAGCCATCCCTATGTTCTGAATTACGCGAAGGTGAGTTAAATATTCTTGTCCGAATGTCATCCAAAAACGGGCTCTTTTTAAAGTTGGAAAATTTTTAACCAGTGACTCCAATTCTTCGTGGTATATCACATACGATTCTTTGGGACCAATTTCAGGGTAGGTAAGAGGTTTGTGAATCTCGTGTGGTTCGGTGATTACCCATTTGCCATTTTCCCAATATTTACCTTTTTGGGTCACTTCGCGTATGTTTATTTCGGGATTGAAATTGGTCGCAAAGGCATGGCCATGGCTTCCTGCATTGGCATCTACGATGTCCAGTTCATGAATTTCATCGAAATGGTGTTTGGCTGCATAGGCGGTGTACACATTGGTTACGCCGGGGTCGAAACCACAACCCAAAATGGCAGTGAGACCTGCTTTTTCAAAGCGGTCTTGATACGCCCATTGCCAGCTATATTCAAACTTGGCTTCTTCTTTGGGTTCGTAATTGGCAGTATCCAAATAATGCACTCCCGTTTCCAAACATGCCTCCATAATGGTGAGGTCTTGATAGGGAAGCGCCACATTGATGACTAAATCGGGTTTGAAGTGATTGAACAAATCAACAAGTTCGGGTACATTGTCGGCATCTACCTGCGCCGTTTGAATGTCGGAACGGCCAATGGCTTTCACAATAGCATCGCATTTTGACTTTGTGCGGCTAGCCAGCATCACTTCGGTAAATACATGAGGCAGTTGTGCTACCTTGTGGGCTACCACTGTTCCCACTCCACCTGCTCCTATAATCAATACTTTTCCCATTTCCAGATTTAATGTTTTATCTAAATAGTCAACAAAAAAAAGGTATTTGTGCTAACAATAAAAGGATGAAAGGTACTTATTTGTAAAGTGCCCAATCGAAAACCCATATTGTTTAATTTCGCATAGAAACAATCCTAACTTTGAATTCATTGTATAAGGTAAGCACAAAGTAGTTTGGCCACTATTCATCAAATTTTACAACAGTACTGGAAGTATTCGCATTTCAGACCCCAACAGCAAGAAATTGTAGAGGCTGTTATCGGGAAAAACGATGTATTGGCTCTTTTGCCTACAGGTGGGGGCAAGTCGCTTTGCTATCAGTTGCCAGCCGTGGCTATGCAGGGGGTGTGCTTGGTAGTGTCGCCTTTGGTGGCACTCATGAAAGACCAAGTGGAAGCATTGCGCGCAAAGAATATTCCTGCTGAAGCCATTTATTCGGGATTGAATTACAAGGAGGTGGACAGGATTTTAGACAATTGTGTGTATGGCCATGTGAAACTGTTGTATGTGGCGCCTGAAAGATTGAAATCTGAACTTTTTCTTGAGCGTTTCCGGCGCATGAATATATGTTTATTGGCTGTTGACGAAGCACATTGTATATCGGAATGGGGCTACGATTTCCGTCCTGCTTATTTCAACATTCACACTCTAAGGGAATTGAAACCCCAAGTACCTTGTATTGCCCTTACAGCCACCGCTACACCAAAAGTAGAGGAAGACATAAAAGCTAAATTGGCTTTAAAGAAGCCCCAAGTTTTCAAAGCCAGCTATGCCAGACCCAATCTTGTCTTTTCATGTGTGAACACTGAAATGAAAGCTAGGACAATGTTGGAACATCCTGCCATGAAACAAGGAAGAGGCATTGTGTATGCTCGTTCGCGCAAGGCCACTAAAGAGCTTACCATGTATTTCTTAAAAAACTGCATTCCGACCACATTTTATCATGCTGGTCTTTCGCACCACGAAAGGCAAGAGGCCATGCAAAAGTGGACGAAAGGTGGGGCAAGGGTGATGGTGGCCACCAATGCTTTTGGTATGGGTATCGACAAGGACGATGTTCGATTTGTTTTTCATTATGACTTGCCCGAAAGTTTGGAGGCCTATTACCAAGAGGCGGGCAGAGCAGGCCGAGACGGCAAGGAGGCCCATTGTGTGCTGTTTTACTTCGATGGCGATATACAACTGGCCATGCAAAAACTGGAAAGTTCATTTCCTCCCATAGAATACATTCGGAACGTGTACCAGTTGTTGGCCAATTATTACCAATTGGCGGTGGGTAGTGCCGAATTGGAAGCCTTCGATTTTGATTTTGACGATTTTAGAAGCCGATACAAACTAGAAGTGGTACCCTGTTACAATGCCTTGAAAAAACTGGAGGAAGAGGGGTACATTCATTTGAACGAGTCTTTTTACACGCCATCAAAGGTCTATATTCCAATTTCTTACGAGCAGTTGTACGAGTTTCAGGTAAAATATCCTCGTTTAGACCCATTTATAAAATCCCTGCTTAGAATGTATGGAGGCGATTTGTTCACCCATTTTACCATGATATCGGAAAGTAAACTTGCCAAACTCATGCAGTTAGCTGTTTCGGAATTAGTCTCCAATCTTGAGGTTTTGCACAAACAAGGCATTTTGTGCTATCAGCCGACTAATTCAAAGCCCAAACTTACCTTTCTGACACCTCGATACGATGCCCGCAATTTGCCTTTGAACAAAAGAAAAATGGACGAACTGAAACAGCGTAAGGTGCATAAACAAGAGGAGATGATACACTATGCCAAAGCTGACCGTATGTGTCGAATAGCTTTCATACTAGAGTATTTTGGCGAAGAGCACAACGCAAAATGTGGAAAATGCGACAATTGTTTGGCAAAGAGCTGAATAGTATAGAGTTGTGTTTGCAAAAAAAAGCTAAAAAGATGCTAAATTGCTTTCTTAAAACATCTAATTCAACAAAAACAATCCAACGAGTTATGAAAAAAATATACATCTCTTTTGCTTTCGTCTTATTCAATATCGTTTGCAATGCGCAATGGCAGCAAGTAAATAATGGTTTTTCTAATTTTACAGGTGGTGCCAGAATGTTAGGTGCTACCAACACCGACCTTTTTGCCTTGTCGATACAGGTGGAATCTACAAAACAAATGATAATGGCAACAATTGGACAATGGTAACTGCTCCTCCAGGTTTTACAAGTCCTCCAAAATGCGGATATTACTTCAACGGGAAGTATTTTTTAGGATATGAAAGTACTTCCACCTGCGCTACTTACAGCACCGACAACGGCGCCACTTGGAATAGCGTAACTGGATTGCCAGATGTTAAAACGAAAGTTTTGGGGTTTTTTTAATGTCTCGAATGATCTATTCCTCTACACAAGTGCAAAGGGTGTTTTCAAATCGACCGATGGTGGTCTTACTTGGAATGCAGCAAATAATGGTCTTTCAAATTTAAAAATTATGTCTGTCACCATTATCAATTCAAAAATTGTGCTGGCCACAGATGGGGGAGGTGTATTTATTTCTTCGGACAATGGTAGCAACTGGGTGCAATCCAATTCTGGTATTACATCTAGTTTGAATAGCAATATCGTGTGGACTATGGGTTCTAACCTGTATTTCTATACAATAGTGGGTAATCAGTGTTTCACCAGCAACAATGAAGGGGCTAATTGGACATCATATAACAACAAGTTTCCCTTTTTGAAAAGCTCAACATTCGGTCAGGTGAAAAGCATTAAAGAAGTATACCGAAACGGTAGCAATTTGTATATGATGTCCACAACTCAATTAAGTCTTTCGATATCAGACAGTGTTTTTATTTCGACTAACGAAGGTGCTAATTGGAAAAATATTACCGATAATTTACCAAATGAAATTCTTGGTGGTGGCCTTACGGAATTCAATGGAAATTTGTTCATAGCCTATGGGTCTGCTAATACTGGGATTTATCGCAGATCTACCACTCTAGGGACAAATGAAAGTAATTTATCAAATAGTGTAAATGTGTATCCTAACCCTTTCAATGACAAAATCATGCTGTCAAATGCCACAAGTCAAAGCATAAAACAAGTATTCGTTTATGATGAGTTGGGTAAGCTCGTTTTATCTGAAATTGGCAACTTCGAATTTGTAAATACATCTAACTTGAATTCAGGGATTTACTTATTCAAAATAGTATTTTCAGACAATTCTTCTTTAAATAGAAAGTTGTTGAAATAGCTTTTTTTAATGGTTTTTCCTTTTTGCATCTAAAACAAAAACAGAATTATGGCAACAGTTTTGATTACAGGAGCATCCAATGGTATAGGTTTGGAATTGGCAAAAATCCATGCCTCAAAAGGAGACAACTTAGTCTTGGTTGCTAGGAACAAAGTAAAACTAGATGAATTGAAAGCGGAATTGGAAGGGCTTTTCCCAGTCAAAGTCTACACCATCGGCAAAGACCTTTCATTGCCCGATGTCGCAAAAGAGGTGTATGAGGAAACGACCAAACTATCCATTCATGTTGACTACCTTGTCAACAATGCTGGTTTTGGCGATTTTGGAATGTTTTTAGAGTCAGATTGGGACAAGTTGTTGAAAATGATTAATTTGAACATGACTACCCTTACGCATCTTACCAAACTGTATTTAGAGGGTATGGTTAAAAGTGGGAGTGGTAAAATAATGAATGTGGCATCTACTGCTGCATTTCAATCAGGGCCAACCATGGCGGTTTACTATGCAACCAAAGCGTATGTTTTAAGTTTTTCGGAAGCATTAGACAATGAAGTGAGAGAAAAAGGCATAACTGTTACTACTTTATGTCCTGGGCCTACTGAAAGCGGTTTTCAGGCGGCCGCAGCTTTGGAAGAAAGCGGTTTAGTGAAGGGCAAGAAATTGCCATCGTCAAAAGAAGTGGCGGAATATGGCTACAAGGCTATGATGAAAGGGAAAACCGTGGCGATACATGGATTTGTGAACTTTATCATGGCCGTGTCTGTAGGCCTTATGCCTCGAAGTTTTGTGGTCAAAATCACGCGGCAACTCCAAAATAAAGTACAATGAAAAAAATAGCGATTATTGGTTCCACAGGAATGTGCGGAAAGCCTGTAGCACAAGCATTTATCCAAGCTGGATTTGAAGTAACTTTATTGGTTCGCAATGAAGCGAAAGCGAAAACTATTTTCGGAGCCCAAGCCCACATTATAGAAGGAGACATCAAAGACAAAGAAAAATTGAAAACACTCTTGCAAGGTCAAGAGTATCTGTACTTGAATCTTTCGGTAGAGCAAGATAGCAAAATAGATGATTTTCAGGCTGAAAGGGAAGGCTTGCAAAACATTCTGCAAATAGCCAGAGAGGCAAATATAAAACGAGTTGGCTATTTGTCTTCCTTGGTTCAATTTTACACGGGTATAGACTGGTGGGTATTAGACATCAAAAGAGAAGCGGTACAGAAAATAAAGAATTCAGGCATTCCATATTCTCTTTTTTATCCTTCCACATTTATGGAAAGTATCGACAAGGTTTACAGACAGGGAAATAGCATTAATCTAGCGGGTGCTTCCAAATACCCGATGTATTTGATAGCAGGCGCAGATTATGGCAAGCAAGTGGTGAAAGCCTTTCAAATTGACAATGTAAACCACGAATATGTGGTACAAGGTGAAGAAGCTTTTACTGTCGATGTGGCAGCCAAATTATTTGTCGAAAACTACACAAAATCAAAAGTTAAAGTTTCAAAACTTCCCTATGGTGTTTTGAAGTTTTTAGGACTGTTTTCAAGAAAACTTCATTATGTGTCCAACATAGTGTATGTGTTGAACAACAACCCTGAAAAATTCGAAGCCGAAAAAACTTGGCAAACATTAGGAAAGCCTGAAAC